>NZ_CP047095.1:0-35000 GCF_009806575.1 Rossellomorea marisflavi
TTGGAGAATATCGGGGATTTATGGGCAAAAGCCTTAGAAAACATCGAAAAGAAAATCAGCAAGCCCAGTTTTGATACATGGCTCAAATCGACCAAGGCTCATTCGATCCAAGGCGATACGCTTGTTATCACTGCACCGAATGAATTTGCCCGGGATTGGCTTGAAGGACGCTACTCACAGCTCATTTCAGGTGTACTATACGATATTACCGGTGAAGAGCTGCTGATCAAATTCATCATTCCTCAGAATCAAGAACCCGAGGAATTCGATATACCGCTTCCGCCAAAGAAGGCATCGAAGGATGATGAGCATCAGGATCTCAACCAGAATATGCTCAATGCGAAATACACATTCGACACATTTGTCATTGGATCAGGGAACCGCTTTGCCCATGCCGCTTCACTCGCTGTAGCGGAAGCCCCGGCAAAAGCGTACAATCCGCTGTTCATCTATGGGGGCGTAGGACTGGGAAAAACCCACTTGATGCACGCCATCGGTCACTACGTACTCGAACATAATCCTTCTGCGAAGGTTGTCTACTTATCTTCCGAGAAATTCACGAATGAGTTCATCAATTCCATCAGGGATAATAAAGCCGTCGATTTCCGCAATAAATATCGAAATGTCGACGTGCTTCTCATTGATGATATTCAATTCCTGGCAGGAAAAGAACAAACGCAGGAAGAGTTCTTCCATACATTCAACACGCTGCATGAAGAAAGCAAACAGATCGTCATCTCAAGCGACCGGCCTCCAAAAGAGATCCCGACGCTTGAAGACAGACTCCGCTCCCGTTTCGAATGGGGTCTGATCACGGATATCACGCCACCTGACCTTGAGACCAGGATTGCGATCCTTCGCAAAAAGGCGAAGGCGGAAGGCCTTGATATCCCGAATGAAGCGATGCTGTACATTGCCAATCAGATTGATTCCAATATCCGGGAGCTTGAAGGAGCCTTGATTCGTGTCGTGGCGTATTCATCTCTCATCAATAAAGATATCAACGCGGACCTTGCCGCTGAAGCATTGAAAGATATCATCCCGAGCTCCAAGCCGCGCGTGATCACCATCCAGGAGATCCAGCGCGTCGTCGGGGAGCATTTCAATGTGAAGCTTGAGGACTTCAAAGCGAAGAAGCGTACGAAGTCCATTGCGTTCCCGCGGCAGATCGCCATGTACCTATCCCGTGAAATGACCGACTCTTCTTTACCGAAAATCGGGGAAGAGTTCGGCGGACGGGATCATACGACCGTCATCCACGCCCACGAGAAGATCAGTACGCTCCTTGGGGCCGATGCGTTGCTTCAACAGCAGCTGAAAGATATTCGTGAAACGCTGAAAAACTGATTTTTTCACCCACAGACCAAGTGGGCCATGTGAATAACCCGAACCAGATAGCACACAGTCTGTCCACATGTGGATAGGCTGTGTTTCCGTTCGATTCACATACTTATCCACATATCAACAGGCCCTATTACTATTATTACTACTTTTTTAAATAAATTATTATTATATGTGCGTCCTAAAAAATTATGTGCAATTGGGAGGAAATTGATCATGAAATTTGTTATCCAGAGGGATAAACTCGTGCAAAGCGTCCAAGATGTCATGAAAGCCGTCACATCCAGAACAACGATTCCGATTTTGACAGGGATCAAGATCATTGCGACAGAAGATGGTGTTACGCTGACTGGAAGCGACTCCGATATCTCGATCGAATCGTTCATCCCGAATGAAGAAGAAGGAAAAGAGATTGTGGAAATCATGCAGCCTGGGGGAATTGTCCTTCAAGCGAAGTTCTTCAGTGAAATCGTCAAGAAGCTTCCGAGGGATACAGTGGAGATGGAAGTATTGAATCATTTCCAAACGGTGATCCGTTCCGGTCAGGCCGAGTTCAACTTGAATGGTCTTGACCCCGAAGAATATCCTCATCTTCCGCAGATTGAAGAAGGAAACGGGATCAAAGTGTCGACAGACCTTCTGAAGACAATGATCCGCCAGACCGTGTTCGCAGTGTCCACCTCAGAAACACGCCCGATCTTGACAGGTGTAAACTGTCAGGTTGAGGACGGGTCGTTAAGCTGTATTGCAACAGACAGCCACAGGCTCGCCATGAGGAAAGCACCGATTGAAACGAATCATGATGCATCATACAATATCGTCATTCCTGGTAAGAGCCTGAACGAACTGAATAAGATCCTTGATGATACGGATGAGCCTGTCGAGATTGTCATCACTGAGAATCAAGTCCTGTTCAAGGCGAAGCATCTGCTGTTCTTCTCAAGGCTGCTGGAAGGTAACTACCCGGATACAACGCGCCTGATCCCGACGGATACGAAAACCGGAATCACCCTCAATACGAAAGAATTCTTGCAGGCCATCGACCGTGCGTCCCTCCTTGCAAGGGAAGGAAGGAATAATGTCGTCAAGCTTTCGACTCTTGAAGGCGGTATGATCGAGATTTCTTCCAACACACCTGAGATCGGGAAGGTCATCGAGCAGGTTCAAAGTCAGTCCATCGAGGGAGAAGAGCTCAAGATCTCCTTCAGTGCCAAATACATGATGGACGCCCTGAAAGCCATCGAAGGAACGGAAATCCATGTGAATTTCACAGGAGCCATGAGACCGTTCGTCCTTCGTCCGCTCCATGACGACTCCATCCTTCAGCTGATCCTGCCGGTCCGTACGTACTGATCGAAAAGCCAATGCCGATTAAAGGCGTTGGCTTTTTCCTTTCTTAAAACAGTTAACGCCTTTTTTATTCCGAACCCTCCAGCTCCCAATGTTTCAGCTGGTTGTGACTTGTCCCGGTTTAGAGTAAAATAAACTATTAGAGACTTTACACGGAAAGTAGTGATTCGAAGTGGCACAACCAATCAAGATCGAGACGGAAATCATCACACTCGGACAATTTCTCAAGCTTGCCGAAGTCATTCAATCTGGCGGCATGGCGAAATGGTTCCTGAGTGAATATGAAGTATATGTGAATGGTGAACAGGATCAACGCAGGGGCAGGAAACTGGCGGTGGGAGATACCGTTGAAATCCCAGAAGTGGGGACGTTTGTTGTTACCGGAGAATAATAAAGGATGTCGTGTCCATGTACATTGAACAATTAGAGCTGAAAAATTACCGGAATTACGAGTCCATCGATGTGACGTTCGAGAATAAAGTGAACGTCATTCTCGGGGAAAATGCCCAGGGGAAAACGAATATCATGGAGTCCATCTACGTTTTGGCCATGGCCAAGTCCCACCGTACATCAAATGACAAAGATTTAATCCGTTGGGATGAGGAATATGCTAAAATAAAAGGTAGGATACAAAAACATAATGGGCCGATACCTTTAGAGCTTGTGCTATCGAAGAAAGGCAAAAAGGCAAAATGTAACCATCTGGAGCAGCAGAAGCTGAGCCAGTACGTCGGAAATATGAATGTGGTTATGTTTGCCCCTGAAGATCTCCATCTCGTAAAAGGGAGTCCTCAGGTGAGACGCCGTTTCATCGATATGGAAATAGGCCAGGTTTCGCCTGTTTATTTGCATGATATCAGTCTTTACCAGAAAATTTTACAGCAGCGGAATCATTATCTGAAACAATTGCAGACAAGGAAGCAGAAGGATCAGACGATGCTTGATGTGTTGACTGAGCAGTTTATCGAAATGGCTGTGAAGATCACAAAGAAGCGGTTTGAGTTTGTTCGTATGCTCGAAAGTTGGGCCAAACCGATTCATTCAGGCATATCAAGGAATCTTGAAACCCTCCAAATCCTATATAAACCGTCTTTAGAGGTATCAGATGATCAAGAATGGTCGAAAATGGTAGAGATATATGAACGGAAATTCGATCAGATCCGTGAACGTGAAATCGACCGCGGGGTGACCCTGGTGGGACCTCATCGGGATGATCTTCAATTTATCGTGAATGATCGAGATGTCCAGACGTTCGGTTCTCAGGGACAACAGAGGACGACGGCTCTGTCGGTGAAGCTTGCGGAAATTGAATTGATCCATTCAGAGATCAAGGAGTACCCGATCCTGCTTCTCGATGACGTTTTGTCCGAACTTGATGATTATCGACAGTCCCACTTGCTCAATACCATACAAGGGAAGGTTCAGACCTTCGTCACCACGACGAACGTCGATGGGATCGACCATCAGACCCTGAATGAAGCAACCACATTCCACGTGGAAGCCGGTACGATGAAAAGATTGAAATGAGGTGTTACCTTGTACATTCATGTAGGAGAAGATGTCATGGTGCGTACGGATGAAATCATTGCCATTATCGATCGTGACACCGTTCAATTTTCAGAGGAAATACAGCGTCTGCTTAAACAAAAAGATAAAGACCTTTGCAATCTCGCAAAGGGTTCATATAAATCTCTCGTCATCACGTTCAATCAGCTTTATTTATCCCCGCTTGCTTCAAGCACATTGAAGAAGCGCTCCAAGAAGTACTCAAGTTATGAGAACTTACTATAGAATTCAAAAGCCCTGAAGGTTAGAAAGTGTAGGTGAATCAGTATGGCTATGGACCAACAGCAAGGTCAATCCTATGATGAAAATCAGATACAGGTTTTAGAAGGGTTAGAGGCCGTCAGAAAAAGACCGGGTATGTATATCGGTTCCACAAGCGGTCGAGGCTTGCACCATCTCGTGTGGGAAATCGTCGATAACAGTATTGATGAAGCACTCGCAGGATACTGTGATCACATCGAGGTCATCATCGAGAAAGACAACAGCATTACCGTCAAGGATAACGGACGCGGTATCCCAGTCGGGATCCACGAAAAAATGGGGCGTCCAGCAGTCGAAGTCATCATGACGGTCCTTCACGCCGGAGGTAAATTCGGCGGCGGCGGATACAAAGTGTCCGGCGGACTTCACGGTGTAGGGGCATCCGTCGTGAACGCCCTGTCCACCGAGCTTGAAATCTATGTGCACCGGGAAGGACACATCCACTATCAGAAATTCGAGAAGGGTGTTCCGAGCTTTGATTTGAAGGTGATCGGTGATACGGATAAGACCGGTACGATCATCCACTTCACACCGGATCCCGAGATCTTCACGGAAACGACGGAGTATGACTATGATACCCTCGCGAACCGGATCAGGGAGCTTGCCTTCCTGAACAAGGGCATCCAGATCAGCATTGAAGATAAGCGCGGAGAGGAACCCCGCCGCAAGGATTTCCACTACGAAGGTGGGATCAAATCCTACGTGGAGCATTTGAACAGGACCAAGGAAGTCATCCACGAAGAGCCGATCTTCATTGAAGGTGAGCGGGATGACATCACCGTTGAGATCGCCATTCAATACAATGATGGATTTGCAAGCAACATTTACTCGTTTGCAAATAACATCCATACCCATGAAGGCGGTACCCACGAATCAGGCTTCAAAACGGCACTGACACGGATCATCAATGATTACGCCAGGAAGAACAGCGTCTTCAAAGACAGTGATGCCAATCTTTCAGGGGAAGACGTACGTGAAGGACTCACTGCGATCATCTCCATCAAGCACCCGGATCCGCAGTTCGAAGGCCAGACCAAGACGAAGCTCGGAAACTCGGAAGCCCGTCAAATCACGGATACTCTATTCTCTGAGCATCTTGAAACCTTCCTCCTTGAGAACCCGGTCGTCGCGCGTAAGGTCGTGGAAAAAGGACTCATGGCGGCACGTGCACGTATGGCTGCCAAAAAAGCCCGTGAACTCACACGCCGTAAGAGTGCACTGGAAGTTTCAAGCCTGCCTGGTAAACTGGCAGACTGTTCGTCCAAGGACCCTGGTATCAGCGAAATCTACGTGGTTGAGGGTGACTCCGCCGGTGGATCTGCGAAACAGGGGCGTGACCGTCACTTCCAGGCGATCCTTCCACTGCGTGGTAAGATCATCAACGTCGAAAAAGCACGCCTGGATAAGATCCTGTCCAACAATGAAATTCGTGCCATCATCACAGCGCTCGGAACAGGGATCGGTGAAGACTTCGATCTATCGAAGGCACGCTATCATAAAGTCGTCATCATGACCGATGCCGATGTCGACGGTGCCCATATCCGGACGCTGCTTCTGACATTCTTCTATCGTTATATGAGGCAGATCATCGAAGCGGGTTACATCTACATCGCACAGCCGCCATTGTATAAGATCCAGCAGGGCAAGAGGATCCAGTACGCTTACAATGATAAAGAACTCGACAGGATCCTCGGGGAAATCTCCCCGACACCGAAACCGGGCATCCAGCGTTACAAAGGTCTTGGTGAGATGAATCCGGAGCAGCTTTGGGAAACAACCATGGATCCGGAATCACGTACGCTTCTCCAAGTCAGCCTTCAGGACGCCATCGAGGCAGACGAAACGTTCGAGATCCTCATGGGTGACAAAGTAGAACCGCGCCGGAACTTCATCGAAGAAAACGCCGCCTACGTCAAAAACCTGGATATTTAAAGAAAAGCGGACGGGCTTCGCCTGGGGCGACAAGCGTAAGACGGGTCGGACGAAAAGGCGTTCTATGCCTTTATGGCCGACACGGCTTACGACCTCGAGCCCCAAAGCCCGGTAGCTGGACAAAAAGAAAAGCGGACGGGCTTCGCCTGGGGCGACAAGCGTAAGACGGGCCGGCTGAATTTGCCGATGGCCCCACACCCAGAGCCCCAAAGCCTAAACGAAAATTCCCTTAAATGATCAGGATAGACTGAAACTCTATCCTGTCTTTTACATAGTGGACAAGGAAAAATGAGAAAGAATCCATCTTTCTTCAAAAGGAGGTCCCTTTAACTATGGCAGAAACACCACAGTCTAATGTTCAAGAGATTAATATTAGTAATGAGATGCGCTCATCGTTCCTGGATTATGCCATGAGCGTTATCGTCTCCCGTGCCCTACCTGATGTCCGGGACGGCCTGAAGCCGGTTCACCGCAGGATCCTCTATGCGATGAATGACCTCGGTATGACCGCGGATAAAGCCTATAAGAAATCAGCCCGTATCGTTGGGGAAGTCATCGGTAAGTATCACCCGCATGGTGACTCGGCCGTTTACGATACGATGGTGCGTATGGCGCAGGATTTCAACTATCGCTACATGCTCGTGGATGGCCACGGGAACTTCGGTTCGGTGGACGGGGACGCTGCGGCGGCCATGCGTTACACAGAAGCCCGTATGTCCAAGATCTCGATGGAACTGATCCGCGACATCAATAAGGACACAATTGATTATAAAGACAACTATGATGGTACCGAGCGTGAGCCGGAAGTTCTTCCTGCCCGCTTCCCGAACCTGCTCGTGAATGGTTCTTCGGGGATTGCCGTCGGGATGGCCACCAATATCCCTCCTCATAACCTCGGAGAAGTAATTGACGCGATCCTGGCCATCAGCCGTGATGGAGACATCACGATTCCTGAGCTCATGGAGCACGTTCACGGACCTGACTTCCCTACCGCCGGACTGATTGTCGGCCGGAGCGGAATCCGCCGTGCATATGAAACGGGTAAAGGCTCCGTCACCATGAGGGCCCGTGTGGAAATCGAAGAAAAGAGCAATGGGAAAGAAACGATCATCGTCCACGAAATCCCTTATCAGGTCAATAAGGCGCGCCTCATCGAAAAGATTGCGGAGCTTGTTCGCGATAAGCGGATTGAAGGGATCACCGATCTTCGCGATGAATCCGACCGTAACGGGATGAGGATTGTCATAGAGGTTCGTAAGGATGCCAACGCCAACGTCCTTCTGAATAATCTATACAAACAGACCGCCCTGCAAACGAGCTTCGGGATCAACCTCCTTGCTCTTGTTGGAGGACAGCCTAAAGTCTTGAACCTCAAGCAGTGCCTCGAGCATTACCTTGATCACCAGCGCATCGTGATCCGACGCAGGACGGAATTCGAGCTTCGGAAAGCAGAAGCCCGTGCCCACATCCTTGAAGGATTGCGTATTGCCCTTGATCACATCGATGAAATCATTGCCCTGATCCGTGGTTCACAAACGACAGAGATCGCCAAAGAAGGACTCATGGAGAACTTCTCTTTATCTGATAAGCAGGCTCAAGCGATCCTGGACATGCGTCTACAGCGTTTGACCGGTCTGGAAAGGGAGAAGATCGAAGATGAGTACCAAGAGCTTGTGAAACTCATCAATGAGTTGAAAGCAATCCTCGCAGATGATGAAAAGGTACTCGAAATCATCCGTGAAGAGCTTCTTGAGATCAAAGAACGCTTCAACGACAGCCGCCGTTCTGAAATCGTAGCCGGCGGAATCGAAAATATCGAAGATGAGGATTTGATCCCTCGTGAAAATATCGTGGTATCCCTTACTCATAACGGATACATCAAGCGCCTTCCGGTATCAACATACCGTAGCCAAAAGCGTGGAGGACGAGGTATTCAAGGGATGGGTACAAACGGGGAGGATTTCGTTGAGAATCTCTTGACCACTTCCACCCACGATACGATCCTCTTCTTCACGAATAAAGGGAAGGCCTATAAGGCGAAGGGATATGAGATTCCTGAGTTCAGCCGTACGGCTAAAGGCCTGCCGATCATCAACCTCCTCGGAATCGAGAAGGATGAGTGGATTAATGCCATGATCCGTATCGAAGAGTTTGTCGATGATTGGTATCTGTTCTTTACGACAAAGCAGGGGATTTCCAAGCGTACGCCGGTTTCGGACTTCGCCAATATCCGGACGAACGGTCTTATCGCCATCAATCTGAGGGAACAGGATGAACTGATTTCAGTCAGATTGACTGATGGAGATAAGGATATGATCATCGGTACGAAGAATGGTCTGCTTATCCGTTTCCCAGAGACCGATGTCCGGTCCATGGGAAGGACGGCCACCGGTGTCAAAGGGATCAACCTGAGCGACGATGATCACGTCGTCGGTATGGAAATCCTAGAAGAATCCAATGATGTGCTGGTTGTTACCGTCAATGGATACGGTAAACGTACACCTGCAAGCGAGTACCGCATCCAGACGCGTGGCGGTAAAGGATTGAAAACATTGAACGTGACAGAGCGTAACGGGGAACTTGTAGCGGTGAAAGCCGTGACGGGTGAAGAAGACCTCATGCTCATAACGGCTCAAGGTGTCATGATCCGTATGGACGTCAATGATATTTCTACAACCGGCCGTAACACTCAGGGTGTCAAATTGATCCGTCTCCAAGATGGTGAATTTGTATCCACCGTGGCTAAGGTGGAGAAGGAAGACGAAGAAACCACCCCGCCAGTCGAAACGGCAGATGACATCGACCCTCAGGAACAACCGGGTGACGATTCTGAAGAATAAACTGAAAGACTAGAATGCCTCCGTATAGCGGGGGCATTTTTTTGTGGAAAGAAACGACAAAATTCCCCACTCGCCCCTTTTTATTGGTAAAATAAACTAAAAATAATCCCGAGGGAGTCAGAGCTGTGAAAATCAAACGTCAGGATGCAAGGGTTGGACATCTGGTGTCAGAAGATATAATGGGAATGACCTCTGTTCCACTGATCATGAAAGGCACTGTCTTGACCGACCAGCACATAAGAGCATTGCGCGCATTTAATGTCCAGGAGTTAACGATTGAGAGTGTGGGGGACCTCCTGAAAGCATCCCCTCCCGTCCATCATGAAGCAAGAGATGAGCAGAAGGTGGAAATCTCGCCGTTCCTTACGCGGTACATGAAGTCAGTAGATGATTATAAGAAGGAATTCGTGAAGTGGCAATCCGGGATGGCCGTCGATATTGCTAAAATACGAGAAATTCTCCTATCTGTATTGGCTGAGGTCCAGGAATCCCCTACTTTGATCCACACTGTGATCCAAGTACAATCAAAGCCGGATTACTTCTACCATCATGCGATGGCCACAGCCCTGCTCAGCACGCTTATCGGAAAGAAGTTGGGGATAGACGACACCCAGAGCACGCAGCTTGGTTTGGGCGCAGCCCTATCAAACTGTGGAATGGCCAAGATCAGTTCAATCATTCTAAAAAAGGAACGTCCACTGACGGAAAAAGAATTTAGTGAAGTGAAGATGCACCCTGTCTACAGTTATAAGATGATTAAAGACTCCCCACTGGTGAAAAGTGAAACCAAACTCGCCATCCTCCAGCATCATGAACGGTATGACGGGACTGGTTATCCTTCCAGAGAAAAAGGAGACCGCGTACATCTGTATGCCCAAATCATCGGAATTGCAGATATCTTCCACGCCATGAGTTCTGATCGTTTCTATAAAACGAAACAACCGATCTTCAAAGTACTCGATATCATCAGGAAGGACCACTTTGGTCAATTCCCTCCGCAGGTCGTCACAGGTCTCCTCGACTTGATCAGTGGATTGAGTACGGGGACAGGTGTCCGACTTACTTCCGGTCACCAGGGGAAGGTGGTATTCACACAGTCCAGCTCACCGACAAGACCGATCATCAAATTGGATGGGACAGAAGAACTCTTCGATTTATCCAAGCAGCAGGACGTTCATATAGCAGAAGTCCTCTCATGAGGGAAGGCCCGCTACCGGACTGCCAGTCTGATAGCGGGCCGATGCTTACCGGAACGACATTATAATAGAGGGACAGAAGGGAAAACTTCATAATTAAATGAATAGATTTCTAACGGATAAAAGTTTTTGAAATAAGTCTTGCATTCTCCTTAGATCCTGTATATAATAATATTTGTTGTCCGAAAGGGAAGTTAGCTATTTAAACGAAACACAAAAACAATTAACAAAAACCCTTGACGAAGAACGAAAGACACGATATAATATAAAAGTTGCTTCAAGAAAAGCAATGAACATTTGAACCTTGAAAACTGAACAAAACAAGACAAACACGTCAACGTTAATTCTAGATTTATTTTAAAGAGCTATTCAAACTTTTTATGGAGAGTTTGATCCTGGCTCAGGACGAACGCTGGCGGCGTGCCTAATACATGCAAGTCGAGCGGATCGATGGGAGCTTGCTCCCTGAGATCAGCGGCGGACGGGTGAGTAACACGTGGGTAACCTGCCTGTAAGACTGGGATAACTCCGGGAAACCGGGGCTAATACCGGATAACACCTACCCCCGCATGGGGGAAGGTTGAAAGGTGGCTTCGGCTATCACTTACAGATGGACCCGCGGCGCATTAGCTAGTTGGTGAGGTAACGGCTCACCAAGGCGACGATGCGTAGCCGACCTGAGAGGGTGATCGGCCACACTGGGACTGAGACACGGCCCAGACTCCTACGGGAGGCAGCAGTAGGGAATCTTCCGCAATGGACGAAAGTCTGACGGAGCAACGCCGCGTGAGTGAAGAAGGTTTTCGGATCGTAAAACTCTGTTGTTAGGGAAGAACAAGTACCGTTCGAATAGGGCGGTACCTTGACGGTACCTAACCAGAAAGCCACGGCTAACTACGTGCCAGCAGCCGCGGTAATACGTAGGTGGCAAGCGTTGTCCGGAATTATTGGGCGTAAAGCGCGCGCAGGTGGTTTCTTAAGTCTGATGTGAAAGCCCACGGCTCAACCGTGGAGGGTCATTGGAAACTGGGGAACTTGAGTGCAGAAGAGGAAAGTGGAATTCCAAGTGTAGCGGTGAAATGCGTAGATATTTGGAGGAACACCAGTGGCGAAGGCGACTTTCTGGTCTGTAACTGACACTGAGGCGCGAAAGCGTGGGGAGCAAACAGGATTAGATACCCTGGTAGTCCACGCCGTAAACGATGAGTGCTAAGTGTTAGAGGGTTTCCGCCCTTTAGTGCTGCAGCTAACGCATTAAGCACTCCGCCTGGGGAGTACGGTCGCAAGACTGAAACTCAAAGGAATTGACGGGGGCCCGCACAAGCGGTGGAGCATGTGGTTTAATTCGAAGCAACGCGAAGAACCTTACCAGGTCTTGACATCCTCTGACAACCCTAGAGATAGGGCTTTCCCCTTCGGGGGACAGAGTGACAGGTGGTGCATGGTTGTCGTCAGCTCGTGTCGTGAGATGTTGGGTTAAGTCCCGCAACGAGCGCAACCCTTGATCTTAGTTGCCAGCATTCAGTTGGGCACTCTAAGATGACTGCCGGTGACAAACCGGAGGAAGGTGGGGATGACGTCAAATCATCATGCCCCTTATGACCTGGGCTACACACGTGCTACAATGGACGGTACAAAGGGCTGCAAGACCGCGAGGTTTAGCCAATCCCATAAAACCGTTCTCAGTTCGGATTGTAGGCTGCAACTCGCCTACATGAAGCTGGAATCGCTAGTAATCGCGGATCAGCATGCCGCGGTGAATACGTTCCCGGGCCTTGTACACACCGCCCGTCACACCACGAGAGTTTGTAACACCCGAAGTCGGTGAGGTAACCTTTTGGAGCCAGCCGCCTAAGGTGGGACAGATGATTGGGGTGAAGTCGTAACAAGGTAGCCGTATCGGAAGGTGCGGCTGGATCACCTCCTTTCTAAGGAAGATTTACTAAAACGTTTGACGACGTCGAAGTTTTGTTCAGTTTTGATGGTTTAACTCATCATTAAGAGTTGGGGGCCTATAGCTCAGCTGGTTAGAGCGCACGCCTGATAAGCGTGAGGTCGGTGGTTCGAGTCCACTTAGGCCCACCATTTCCAATCTCATATCATACGGGGCCTTAGCTCAGCTGGGAGAGCGCCTGCTTTGCACGCAGGAGGTCAGCGGTTCGATCCCGCTAGGCTCCACCAACATTCTTTCCATCTGTGAAAGAGTGAACATTGTTCTTTGAAAACTAGATAAAGTTTTATTGATAGTCAAGAAATTACCGAGTATCGCCATTTTAGGTTTTTAACCAATTCGGTTAAGTTAATAAGGGCGCACGGTGGATGCCTTGGCACTAGGAGCCGATGAAGGACGGGACTAACACCGATATGCTTCGGGGAGCTGTAAGTGAGCTGATCCGAAGATTTCCGAATGGGGGAACCCACTGTTCGTAATGGAACAGTATCCTTGCTTGAATACATAGAGCTTGGAAGGCAGACCCAGGGAACTGAAACATCTAAGTACCTGGAGGAAGAGAAAGCAAATGCGATTCCCTGAGTAGCGGCGAGCGAAACGGGATTAGCCCAAACCAAGAGGCTTGCCTCTTGGGGTTGTAGGACACTCTATACGGAGTTACAAAGGAACGGGGTAGACGAAGAAGTCTGGAAAGGCTCGTCAAAGAAGGTAACAACCCTGTAGTCGAAACTTCGTTCCCTCTTGAGTGGATCCTGAGTACGGCGGGACACGTGAAATCCCGTCGGAAGCTGGGAGGACCATCTCCCAAGGCTAAATACTCCCTAGTGACCGATAGTGAACCAGTACCGTGAGGGAAAGGTGAAAAGCACCCCGGAAGGGGAGTGAAATAGAACCTGAAACCGTGTGCCTACAAGTAGTCAGAGCCCGTTAACGGGTGATGGCGTGCCTTTTGTAGAATGAACCGGCGAGTTACGATCCCATGCAAGGTTAAGTCGAGAAGACGGAGCCGCAGCGAAAGCGAGTCTGAATAGGGCGAATGAGTATGTGGTCGTAGACCCGAAACCAGGTGATCTACCCATGTCCAGGATGAAGTCCAGGTAACACTGGATGGAGGTCCGAACCCACGCACGTTGAAAAGTGCGGGGATGAGGTGTGGGTAGCGGAGAAATTCCAATCGAACCTGGAGATAGCTGGTTCTCTCCGAAATAGCTTTAGGGCTAGCCTCATGTTGTAAGAGTCTTGGAGGTAGAGCACTGTTTGGACTAGGGGCCCTCATCGGGTTACCGAATTCAGACAAACTCCGAATGCCAAAGACTTATCCATGGGAGTCAGACTGCGAGTGATAAGATCCGTAGTCGAAAGGGAAACAGCCCAGACCACCAGCTAAGGTCCCAAAGTATACGTTAAGTGGAAAAGGATGTGGAGTTGCTTAGACAACCAGGATGTTGGCTTAGAAGCAGCCACCATTTAAAGAGTGCGTAATAGCTCACTGGTCGAGTGACTCTGCGCCGAAAATGTACCGGGGCTAAACGTATCACCGAAGCTGTGGATTGACACCGTTTGGTGTCAGTGGTAGGAGAGCGTTCTAAGGACTGCGAAGCTAGACCGTAAGGACTGGTGGAGTGCTTAGAAGTGAGAATGCCGGTATGAGTAGCGAAAGATGGGTGAGAATCCCATCCACCGAATGCCTAAGGTTTCCTGAGGAAGGCTCGTCCGCTCAGGGTTAGTCGGGACCTAAGTCGAGGCCGATAGGCGTAGACGATGGACAACAGGTTGATATTCCTGTACCACCTTTCTTCCATTTGAGCAATGGGGGGACGCAGGAGGATAGGGTAAGCGCACTGCTGGATATGTGCGTCTAAGCAGTTAGGCTGATGATGAGGCAAATCCCATCATCGTGAAGGCTGAGCTGTGATAGCGAGCGAATTATAGTAGCGAAGTTCCTGATTCCACACTGCCAAGAAAAGCCTCTAGCGAGGAAGATGGTGCCCGTACCGCAAACCGACACAGGTAGGCGAGGAGAGAATCCTAAGGTGAGCGAGAGAACTCTCGTTAAGGAACTCGGCAAAATGACCCCGTAACTTCGGGAGAAGGGGTGCTCTGGTAGGGTGCAAGCCCGAGAGAGCCGCAGTGAATAGGCCCAGGCGACTGTTTAGCAAAAACACAGGTCTCTGCGAAGCCGTAAGGCGAAGTATAGGGGCTGACGCCTGCCCGGTGCTGGAAGGTTAAGAGGAGTGCTTAGCGCAAGCGAAGGTGCGAATCGAAGCCCCAGTAAACGGCGGCCGTAACTATAACGGTCCTAAGGTAGCGAAATTCCTTGTCGGGTAAGTTCCGACCCGCACGAAAGGCGTAACGATCTGGGCACTGTCTCAACGAGAGACTCGGTGAAATTATAGTACCTGTGAAGATGCAGGTTACCCGCGACAGGACGGAAAGACCCCGTGGAGCTTTACTGTAGCCTGATATTGAATTTTGGCACAGCTTGTACAGGATAGGTAGGAGCCTTGGAAGCCGGAGCGCTAGCTTCGGTGGAGGCGTCGGTGGGATACTACCCTGGCTGTGTTGACATTCTAACCCGCGCCCCTTATCGGGGTGGGAGACAGTGTCAGGTGGGCAGTTTGACTGGGGCGGTCGCCTCCTAAAGAGTAACGGAGGCGCCCAAAGGTTCCCTCAGAATGGTTGGAAATCATTCGCAGAGTGTAAAGGCACAAGGGAGCTTGACTGCGAGACCTACAAGTCGAGCAGGGACGAAAGTCGGGCTTAGTGATCCGGTGGTTCCGCATGGAAGGGCCATCGCTCAACGGATAAAAGCTACCCCGGGGATAACAGGCTTATCTCCCCCAAGAGTCCACATCGACGGGGAGGTTTGGCACCTCGATGTCGGCTCATCGCATCCTGGGGCTGTAGTCGGTCCCAAGGGTTGGGCTGTTCGCCCATTAAAGCGGTACGCGAGCTGGGTTCAGAACGTCGTGAGACAGTTCGGTCCCTATCCGTCGTGGGCGCAGGAAATTTGAGAGGAGCTGTCCTTAGTACGAGAGGACCGGGATGGACGCACCGCTGGTGTACCAGTTGTCTTGCCAAAGGCATCGCTGGGTAGCTATGTGCGGAAGGGATAAGTGCTGAAAGCATCTAAGCATGAAGCCCCCTCGAGATGAGATTTCCCATCACTTTATGTGAGTAAGATCCCTGAAAGATGATCAGGTAGATAGGTCAGAGGTGGAAGTGTGGCGACACATGGAGCTGACTGATACTAATCGATCGAGGACTTAACCAAACGTAATGCAGGCGCGTTGCGCCTGCCAGACTGGCCGATACGCCGGTAATGATTGACTATCAACCCTTTATCTAGTTTTGAAAGAACAATTCTTTCAACTGAATACCTGTCTGGTGACATTGGCGAAGAGGTCACACCCGTTCCCATGCCGAACACGGAAGTTAAGCTCTTCAGCGCCGATGGTAGTTGGGGGATCTCCCCCTGTGAGAGTAGGACGTCGCCAGGCAATGTAGAGAAAAGCAGCTCATTTGATGGGTTGCTTTTTTTGTTGGTTTTTTTCGTTGGCGGGGAGTGGTGTGGGTCGTGATGTTGGCCGTTTGAAATGGGGTGGGTAGAAAGATTTTGTTTTTGGTTAGGAGGCCGAGATCACGGTTAGAGCATGGGATGATATCGGTGAGCTAGGGCGAAGAGACAGACTTTTAGAGCTTTAATGACCTGTGGGAGTATATGATCAGCCAAGTGGGATGGACAGAGGCGTTGTCTGGAGATGAGGCTAAGGGGGGAGTCGCGCTTATTTGCGACTTTTTTTCATTTCTTGCGAAGGGGGCGTGATACCTGCGGATAGAATGCTTTTATCAGTGATGTTTATCCAGATAAAGTATTCACTTATGTCCCTGACACCATTCGACATTCCTCGCAACATCTTTTTCCCATTTTGAGCACTTAAGGACCCATCGTTCCCCTTCAGGCACGAAAATACCTGCGAAATTCAACCATCTACTTGCGACATTTTTGATTTTATTTGTGAAAATCGACTTTTTAATTGCGAAACGGATCACTGGCCATTTCTCTATTTGTGATCCCTTTCCTTTATTTGCGAACGGCTTTATATACAAGTGAACTTTCAATCATATTTTCAAATTCGTAATGAGTGAAAATATCTCTCCTTAATTTCCACATACATCCAGAACTTGACGCTTTGTCTGTGTACAAACTCAATGGAATCTGATAAATAAACGAGCGCCTTCTCATACCCCTGCAATACACAAAACCAAGTAGAGTCATCTGCCCGAAAAAACCAATAGCCCAGCCACCAACCTACCTACAAAAAAACCTTCGTAACATCCAAAAAAACCCAGAACTTGACGCTTTGTCTCTGTACAAACCCAACGGGACCTGTTAAAAGAGCAGAACCTTGTCCCAACACTACTTCACACATCTCCAAAATTGCCTTCCGCCCCCTCAATGAGTATGATTAAATTACGTAAATGTGAAAAAGGAGAGATAGTATGATTTCTTCACTATATGATTTGACGGTAAAAAAATCAGATGGTTCGGATGTGGCCCTTGAAGAGTATGAAGGCAAGGTGATGCTGATCGTGAATACGGCGAGTAAGTGCGGATTCACGCCTCAATTCAAGGAGCTGCAGGGTCTGTACGAAGAGTATAAGGAGCAGGGGCTTGTTGTCCTTGGCTTCCCATGTGATCAGTTCATGAATCAGGAGTTTGATAATCAGGATGAGATTCTGGAGTTCTGTCAGGTGAACTATGGGGTATCGTTCCCGATGTTTGCGAAGGTGGATGTGAAGGGGAAGGATGCCCATCCACTATTCAAGTATTTGACGAAGGAAAAGAAGGGCCTTCTTCTTTCCGATATCAAGTGGAATTTCACGAAGTTCCTCATTTCCAAAGACGGGGAAGTGTACGATCGCTATTCGCCTCAGACCAATCCGCGTAAAATCGAAGATGATATTGTGAAATTGCTTCAGCAATAGGTGCAGGCAGGAGAGGGTCATTCCATCTCCTGCTTCATTTTGTTTTCAAGTAGTTCCCCTAATAGGGAAGGGCCTTTTTCAGTGGTTAGGGTGATGAAGGCGAGGATAAACGGGTAGTCTTCGGTCGTCCGGTTTTTTAAGAGTTCCATCCACCACTCGGTTTCATAGCGGGCAATCATGCTGAGATTGTACAAGATGGCATAGTGTATCAGAACCTCAGGCAGTGAGCTGGCTTCATTCCTGATCGCAGGCAAGGCGAGCTTCCGTTCCTGACGGTCCCACCTGAACGGAAGGGCTTCATTCCTCAGGGTAGTGGAAAGGGTGTCCTGCCCTTCCCAGTGGATTCCTTCCGGTAAGGATGCGTGGTGCTGACGGAAAGCATTGGGTGTCCAGTGGAAATGGCTAAGCATGCAATCATCGATTGCAAGCCTTCCTTCGGAAAAAGGGAACATGGTCGTCTTCTTCGTGAGGATCTTAAAGGAATCGGCCATTTCCGGGATCTGGTCCAGGAGGTCTTCCATCTTATATTTTTCCCCTTCCAGATGCTTGAGATCGAAGTGGAGGGATGAAAAATGATTGAAGAGTCCGTTCTTCTGGATCTTCACTTCATCGTGCAGGAATCGGTACTGCTGTTTCTTCCTTTTCCGGGACGTGATCCCGTGGGCGAGGACGGTGGTGGTTTCCGGGTAGTTCGGATCTGTCGTGAGCACGACCGCCTTGATGAAATGGATGAAGCCGTAAAAAAGAAGGATCGGTCTAATCGACAGCGGCGAATCTTCTGCCTGTTTATAATAGATCTCCCCTTGTTCGAGATAATACATGAAGGGGTAGCAATTATCATAGCTTTTGACATCGGATCCGGGCATGGAACGATAGCATCGGCTCAGGAATTTCTGTGTGTAGGAAGCCGATTGGAAATAGTGGAGGAAGTCCCTCCAGTGCCTGATATCACGCAAATGTACAACCCCCGATTAATCTGAATAGTTAAACTAATCCTATAGTTCTTGACAGTATTTTGCCCAATTGATAACCTACTAATAATATTTTCGGATAGGGAGGCCAAAATTATGTGGGAATCTAAATTTGCTAAAGAAGGTTTAACGTTTGATGATGTGCTATTGACACCGGCTCGTTCAGAGGTGTTGCCGAAAGATGTGAACATTTCCGTTGCACTTACGGATACAGTGAAACTGAACGTCCCGATCATCAGTGCCGGTATGGATACGGTCACAGAAGCAGAGATGGCCATCGCCATGGCACGTCAAGGTGGCCTTGGTGTCATCCACAAGAACATGAGCATCGAACAGCAGGCTGAGCAAGTCGATAAGGTAAAACGCTCTGAGAGTGGAGTCATCACCGATCCGTTCTTCCTTACTCCAGACAATCAAGTCTTCGCAGCCGAACACTTGATGGGCAAATATAGAATTTCCGGTGTTCCGATCGTCAACAACGCAGAGGAACAAAAACTTGTTGGGATCCTGACCAACCGCGACCTCCGTTTCATTCAGGATTATTCGATCCTCATCTCTGATGTCATGACGAAAGAAGATCTTGTGACAGCACCTGTAGGCACGACGCTGGAAGAAGCCGAAAAAATCCTTCAGCAGCATAAGATTGAAAAGCTCCCACTCATCGATGGAGAGGGTACGTTGAAAGGCCTTATCACCATCAAGGATATCGAGAAGGTCATCGAATTCCCGAACTCTGCCAAAGACCAACAAGGACGCCTTCTCGTTGGGGCGGCAGTAGGAATTTCAAAGGACACCATGGTACGCGTCGAGCATCTGGTTAAAGCCGGAGTCGATATCATCGTCATCGATACAGCTCACGGTCACTCTGCAGGCGTCCTTTCTATCGTAAGTGATATCCGAAATGCTTATCCGACATTGAATATCGTAGCCGGTAACGTGGCTACAGCTGAAGGAACAAGAGATTTGATCGAAGCCGGAGCCGATGTGGTGAAGGTGGGAATCGGACCAGGCTCCATCTGTACGACCCGTGTCGTAGCCGGTGTCGGTGTTCCCCAGATCACAGCCATTTATGACTGTGCGACGGAAGCACGCAAGCACGGTAAAGCCATCATTGCAGACGGCGGAATCAAGTACTCAGGAGACGTTGTCAAAGCATTGGCATCCGGTGGACATGCCGTCATGCTCGGAAGCCTCCTTGCAGGTACGACAGAAAGCCCTGGGGAAACTGAAATCTTCCAAGGCCGTCGCTTCAAAGTATACAGAGGGATGGGTTCTGTCAGCTCCATGGAAAAAGGGTCTAAAGATCGTTATTTCCAGGAAGAAGCAAAGAAATTCGTTCCAGAAGGCATCGAAGGCCGTCTCCCTTACAAAGGCCCTCTTGCCGACACATTGTATCAATTGATCGGTGGTCTCCGTTCAGGAATGGGCTACTGCGGCACGAAGGATCTCCATGATCTACGCGAGCATGCACAGTTCACGCGCATGACTGGCGCGGGCCTACGCGAGAGCCATCCGCATGACGTTCAGATCACGAAAGAAGCACCTAACTATTCTTTATCTTAATATAATTTTTCTCGCCGGCCGTACCGGCAGAATCCGCACTATAATGAAAAGCTGGCTATCTTAGCCAGCTTTTTTTATTATTGGAAATAATATGTATCCAAGGGCTTGCATCCCCTGACCTAACTGAAAACTAGTAATATTCTCTATCTATTCTAACCATTTGAACTATGTTAAAATAACGAAGGTGTACATAAAATCTTGGAGGGCTAATAGTGAAAAGAAGTTGGATTCAAAAATCTGTTGTTTGTATGATGGTATTAATGTTGGCGATGGGCCTTGTCCAAAAGCCTGCCAGTGCAGCCCAGGACGATCTGGATGTTAAAGCGAAGGCGGCAATCCTGGTAGAAGCGAGTACGGGCAAAATTCTCTATGAAAAGAACGCAGACAATGCACAAGGCATTGCAAGTATGACAAAAATGATGACAGAATATCTGTTGCTAGAAGCTATTCAAGACGGAAAAGTAAAATGGGATCAAACATACGAAGTGCCAATGAACATTTCTAAAATGTCCCATAATACGGGGCTTAGCAATGTTTCCCTCGAAGTGGGCAGAAGCTACACGGTGAAAGAACTCTATGAAGCCATGGCGATTTATTCAGCCAATGCGGCTACCATGGGGATCGCGGAAACCATTGCAGGATCAGAAGCGAAATTTGTCGAAATGATGAATGCAAAAGCCAAAGAATTGGGCTTGGAACATTATAAATTTGTAAACTCTACAGGTCTCAATAATGCGGACCTATCTCAATATTTTGATTCAATTGTCGGAGAGCCAGATGAAGAAAATGTCATGTCGGCAAAAGATATGGCCACTCTTGCCTATCGTCTCCTGAAGGATCATCCTGAAATACTTGAAACATCAAGTATTCCAAAGAAAGTGTTCGATAAGGGCGGAGATCCTACGAATATGTCTAACTGGAACTGGATGCTTCCGGGACTTATTCGTGAATACGAAGGAATGGACGGGCTAAAGACCGGTACAACGGATTTCGCAGGAGCCAACTTCACAGGAACGGCTGAGCGCGACGGCATCCGATTCATCTCGGTTGTGATGGACGTCAATGTTCCTTCAGGTGAAAATTCCTATGACGCACGCTTCAACGAAACACGTAAACTGCTCGATTACGCCTTCAACAACTATACATTGGAAGAAGTCTACCCTGCCAATTATGAAATTAAGGGCCACAAGACGATGCCAGTAGTAAAAGGAAAAGAGAAGGACGTTAAGATCCACACGAAAGACCCGCTTCAAATGGTACTGAAGAGCGATGCGGATAAGAAATTCAATCCTCAGTTTGAAGTGGATAAGAAAAAATTGAATGAAGACGGTAAACTGCAAGCCCCTGTTAAAAAAGGAGAAACCATCGGCTATGTCACAGTGAAATCTGATGACGGTCTCGGGTATCTCACAGACAAGGGCGGCAGTTCAAAAGCAGCTGTTGTAACGGCAGATGGCGTAGAAAAAGCAAACTGGTTCATCCTCTCCATGAGAGCAGTTGGCGGCTTCTTCAGCGACATCTGGGGCTCCGTGACTTCTACGGTCAAGGGCTGGTTCTGATTCTTGCTAGGAAAAACATCAGGTTTTACGGAAGCCTGGTGTTTTTTTTATAAATATTGGCAGGGTGACCTTGGGCCGATATGCCCGCAGGCAACCTTGACAGAAGTGTGAATTTATTGTTTATTAAGCAGTAGAGCAACAATATTCAATCCGATGGGTATAGTCCGATTTCTTCATTTCATGCGGGACATCCCTGGAAAACACAAGGGGGCTACATACATGAGAACTGGTACAGATCGAGTTAAGCGAGGAATGGCAGAAATGCAAAAAGGCGGCGTCATCATGGACGTTGTCAATGCAGAACAAGCGAAGATTGCAGAAGAGGCCGGAGCCGTTGCCGTCATGGCATTGGAGCGAGTGCCTGCAGATATCCGTGCAGCCGGCGGAGTTGCCCGTATGGCTGACCCGCGCATCGTAGAAGAAGTCATGGGGGCGGTTTCGATCCCGGTCATGGCAAAAGCGCGTATCGGTCACATCGTAGAAGCGAAAGTATTGGAATCAATGGGCGTCGATTACATCGATGAGAGTGAAGTACTGACACCGGCTGATGAAGAATACCATTTGAATAAGCGTGATTACACGGTTCCATTCGTATGTGGTTGCCGTGATCTTGGAGAAGCAGCACGACGCATCGGCGAAGGAGCATCCATGCTTCGTACAAAGGGCGAGCCGGGAACGGGTAACATCGTCGAAGCCGTCCGCCATATCCGTAAAGTGAATGCGCAGGTACGCAAGCTTGTCTCCATGAATGAAGATGAAATCATGACGGAAGCTAAACTCCTTGGCGCACCGTTCGAACTACTGCTTGAGATCAAAGAGAACGGCCGTCTTCCAGTGGTGAACTTCGCAGCAGGCGGTGTGGCGACTCCAGCCGATGCAGCCCTTATGATGGAACTTGGAGCAGACGGAGTATTCGTTGGTTCAGGTATCTTCAAGTCCGAGAACCCTGAGAAATTCGCCAAAGCAATCGTGGAAGCGACGACTCACTACCAGGACTACAAGCTGATCGCCGATCTTTCGAAAGAGCTTGGAGTTGCCATGAAAGGCGTCGAAATTGCATCGATCCTTCCAGAAAACCGCATGCAGGACCGCGGGTGGTAATCAGCCATGACGAAGATAGGTGTACTCGGCCTTCAGGGGGCAGTAAGGGAACACATCCGGTCGATTGAAGCATCGGGTGCTGAGGCCCTGGTCATCAAAAGAGTAGAGCAGCTTGGGGAAGTGGACGGGCTCATCATGCCTGGAGGAGAAAGTACGACGATGAGGAGACTCATCGACCGCTACGGCTTCATGGAGCCGTTAAGGGAATTTGCTTCTGCCGGGAAGCCGATGTTCGGAACGTGTGCGGGCCTGATCCTGCTGGCGAAGCAGCTTGTGGGATACGATGAGCCCCATCTTGGCGTCATGGATGTCACGGTGGAGCGAAATTCCTTCGGCCGGCAGAAGGAAAGCTTCGAAGCTGACCTGACGATCACCCATGTGGGGGAAGCGTTCAATGCGGTCTTCATCAGGGCACCCCATATCGTCGAGGCTGGGAAAGAAGTGGAGATCCTGGCAGAGCATGATGGGCGGATCGTCCTTGCCCGCCACGGCCAGTTCCTGGGATGTTCATTCCACCCGGAACTGACCGATGACCATCGTCTCACACAGTATTTCGTGAAGATGGTAGAAGAAAGTCTTGAAAAGTCATTGGCATAATCCACTTGCAAATCGGAAATCATTGTAGTAGATTATGTTATAACCAATACACAATTAAATCGATGACAGGAGCTAGTAGTAAGGGAAGCTTGATCAAGAGAGTCGGTGGCTGGTGCGAACCGATACAAGGCCTTTATGAATCCATCCTCGAGTGAAGTACTGAATGAAGTAAGTATTTTCGGTGATTCCGTTACCATCTCTAAGAGGAAGGCAGTCATCTGTCTTCAATTAGGGTGGCAACGCGGAAACCTCCGTCCCTTTTACCAGGGATGGGGGTTTTTTATCGTTTTTGGGAGTGTCATTTTAAAGGAGGAAGAGCTATGTTGGACATTAAGTACTTGAGAAACAATCTGGAAGATGTAAAAGCGCGTCTTCAACACAGGGGAGAAGACCTAGAAGACTTCGGTAAATTCGAAGAGCTTGATAAGCGCAGAAGGGAACTCCTTGTTGAAACCGAAGACCTGAAGAGCAAGAGGAACGACGTTTCCCAACAAATCGCGAAATTGAAAAAAGAAAAGCAGGATGCACAGGACCTCATCGTGGAAATGCGTGAAGTCGGTGCACAGGTCAAGACGCTCGATGATGAATTAAGAGGTGTGGAGGAAGAGCTTGACCGCATCCTTATGGCGATCCCGAATATACCTCATGAGTCTGTGCCGGTGGGAGAAACGGAAGATGACAACGTAGAAGCACGAAAATGGGGAGAGATCAGAGAGTTCAATTTTGAAGCGAAGCCTCACTGGGATGTCGCAACTGGGCTTGATATCCTTGACTTTGAACGGGCTGCCAAAGTAACCGGAAGCCGCTTTGTTTTCTACAAGGGTATGGGTGCGCGTCTCGAACGTGCGTTGATCAACTTCATGATGGACCTTCACATGGATGAGCATGGCTACACGGAAATGCTTCCGCCATACCTCGTGAACCGTGCCAGCATGACGGGTACCGGTCAGCTTCCTAAATTCGAAGAGGATGCATTCCGCATCGAAAGTGAAGATTACTTCCTCGTACCGACGGCTGAGGTTCCCGTGACGAACTACCACCGTGATGAAATCATCAAAGGGGACGATCTTCCACTGAGCTATGTGGCATACAGCGCCAACTTCCGTTCTGAAGCAGGTTCTGCCGGACGCGACACGCGTGGGCTGATCCGCCAGCATCAGTTCAACAAAGTCGAGCTGGTCCGTTTCGTCAAACCAGAGGATTCTTATGATGAGCTCGAGAAACTGACAGGTCATGCAGAGAAGGTGCTTCAGCTCCTAGGTCTTCCTTACCGCGTGCTCTCTATGTGTACAGCGGATCTGGGCTTCACGGCAGCGAAGAAATACGATCTTGAAGTATGGATCCCAAGCTATGGCACGTACCGTGAAATCTCTTCTTGCAGTAACTTTGAAGGATTCCAGGCACGCCGTGCAAACATCCGCTTCAGAAGGGAAACGAATGCGAAGCCTGAACATCTTCACACGCTGAACGGTTCTGGACTTGCCATCGGACGTACCGTGGCGGCGATCCTTGAGAACTATCAGCAGGAAGATGGTACGGTCATCGTTCCTGAAGTGCTTCGTCCATATATGGGCGGCCTAGAAGTCATCAAAGGATAAGGGCAAAAAGGTGCTGCGGCTGCGGAATAAGCAGCTGCAGCACCTTTTTATAAAAAAATGAAAGTTCTTATTGACTCGGGAATTCAGTCATGGTATTATAATTCTTGTCGATACGGAGGAATACCCAAGTCCGGCTGAAGGGATCGGTCTTGAAAACCGACAGGGGTGTCAAAGCCCGCGGGGGTTCGAATCCCCCTTCCTCCTCCATTGATTTTAATATTAACCGATGCGCATAAACATTGGAGATAGAGACTGTTACTTCTTATGAAGTAGCAGTCTTTTTTTTACACTCACTTACTTAAGGTTTTCAATATCCTCCCGTAGGTTCGGGTTATGCTTGCTCTCGAGGATTCCGTTCTCTACGATATGACGCTTTGCTTCCTCGTCTCCAAGCTCGAAGATCTTCCCGTAAATCTGCCTCATGGACTCGTCATAGCGGTCGTCCTCGGGGGAATTATGATACTGACGGAACGGTACCTGTGCACGCCTCATTGTACTCATTGCGTCTGCGTCGTTCTGCTCGAACATGAGCTTGAGCTCTTCCACCTGCTCTGGTGTGGCAAAGATCCTGAAGCTCGGGCTGTGGTTCTGTTCCGCTTCAGGCGTCACGTCCCCGCTATTGATATCAACATAATACGTCATTTTTTCTTCCATCTTCTTCCTCCTTTAATCTAATATCCTTTAGTCTTGTATACCTCCGTACCGTTATCCGTAAACGATTTCTTTTCCATTATTTGAAACCTCGAGAACGTAAAATCGTAAGAAATAGTAAGAAAGGCGGGGTTTGCATGGCTGGAAATCGACCGAAACTTTCAATACCGAAGACAACCAGGGAGAAACTTTGGGATCTGGTGGGTGCCGGCAGTTATGCGGGGATGATCGGTTTGCTCGTCATAACCTGGACGTCGCTTCCTGACCGGGTACCGGCCCACTATAATCTGACGGAAATCACACGTTGGGGATCAAAGTATGAGCTGCTCATCCTCCCGGCGATCGGACTCATGCTGGGATTATCCTTTCACGTGTTGGAGAAGTTCCCGGAGGTTCATAATTACCCGGAAAGGCTGAATGAATCCAATGCAAGGGCGTTCTACCTGAATAGCCGGCAGATGCTGAATGTGATGAAGAATACTTGTGTGCTGGTATTTGCACTGTTGGCATTCGAGACCATTGCGATTGCCATGGGCTGGGTAAAGGGGATGTTCGAATGGTTCCTGCCCGTCGTATTGATCGGGATGATGGCCCCGATTGTGGAAGCCATACTGAAGCGGAGGAAGATCACATGAAAAAAGCCGGTCATATGACCGGCTTCAGATTATCCGTTGACAATGGTGCGTTCTGCCAACAGCTTGATGGCGTGCATCTGTCCGAGATGCTGACTTTCATGGCTGAGGGAGAGGTGGGCAAGTTCGCCGAATGTCTTGAGACCGTGGAACGGCTGTTCAAGGGGCTGTGCGAGATGCTCGTCGGATAGTTCATTGATGCGCACGAGCTGGTCTTGGAGCTGAGAAGAAAGTTCTTCGACTGAAGGGACATCACCGCTCCAGTCTGCCGGCTTCGAGCCGTAGCCGAATAGTTCGGCATAGCGTGCAGGAAGGACGTTTCCTAGGCTGTCAAAACCGAACATGAACTGTTCAGTGACAGTAAGGACATGTCCGATATGCCAGTGGATCGTATTGTTCAATCCTTCCGGCTGCACGTCGATGACGTCTGCCTTCAGGTCTTTGATTTCATTGAGGAGCTGGGCTCTTGTCAGCTGGAACTGACTGTATAGGGATTGATTCATGATGATTTCTCCTTTCGTTTACCGTGTCTACTGTATCAGAAAATCCTTGTGATCAGTAACTGATATGCTTTGAACAACAAAACCGCCTGGAAAGCTCCAGGCGGTTTTAGTATGCCATCTCAGTTCTTCAACATCCGTGTCTGTTCGATGAAGTAGGCGATGCGTTCGATGATCGGTTCAATGGAACCGGCATCCTTCACAAGATCATATTCCCTGATGTCAAGGCGCAGGACCGGACAGGCGTTGAAGTTGTTGATCCAGTTTTCATAGCGTTCGTGCATCTCTTCCCAGTATTCGACCGGCGTTTCCTGCTCCATCGGACGACCGCGCTCTCGGATCCGGTCGATGATATGACCGAGGGATCCCTCCAGGTAGATGAGAAGATCAGGATGCGGGAAGTAAGGCGTCATGACCATGGCGTCGAAGAGACTTGTGTACGTTTCATAGTCGGTATCGCTCATCGTGCCTTTTTCATGATGCATTTTCGCGAAAATGCCCGTGTCTTCATAGATGGAGCGGTCCTGGATGAAGCCGCCCCCGTATTCGAAGATCCTCTTTTGCTCCTTGAAGCGTTCGGCAAGGAAGTACACTTGAAGGTGGAAGCTCCAGCTCTTGAAATCTTTATAGAACTTGTCCAGATAAGGATTCGTGTCGACTTTTTCAAATGACGTCCTGAACCCCAATGCTTCCGCCAGTCCGTTGGTCATCGTGGATTTTCCGACCCCGACGGTTCCTGCGATTGTGATGACGGCATTGTTCGGTATGCCATATTTAGTTCGAAGATTCATGGTGGTGGACTCCTTCTTTAAGTGTCGTCTCAAGCTGCTTCAGGATAAGCTCCAAGTCATCCTGCCGCTGGACGAAATCGATCTCATCGCCGTTAAAGCGAAGGACAGGGATATCGGGATGCTTTTCCTCGAATGCTTCCATATATTCATCATAATCCAGTGACAGCTGTTTCAAGTAGAGCGGGCTGATCTTCTTCTCGAAGTCCCGTCCGCGTTTCTCGATCCTGCTGAGTAGTGTATCGAGACCGGCGTTCAAGTAAATGATCACATTCGGTCTCGGCATATCTGCCGTCAGGATGTCATAGATCTTTAAGTACTTATCAAATTGCTGCGCGTCCTTCAATGTACGCTTCGCAAACACAATATTCTTCAGGATATGGTAATCGGCCACAACGGATTTCTCCTGTGACAGGTAATGCTTTTCGATATCTTCAAGCTGTTTATATCGATTGCATAAGAAAAACATCTCCGTTTGAAAGCTCCACTCCTCGATATCATCATAAAACTTGTCCAGGAATGGATTTTCGTCGACGATCTCCCGGAGCAGATGGAATTGAAAATGCTCGGATATCGCCTTGGCAAGAGAGGTCTTTCCTACACCAATCGGACCTTCGACGGTTATGAACGGAATCGGCCCCATTACGTGTGTCCTCCTCAAAATATGACGGTATTTTTCGACAGGATTTATTGTATCATAATCGCCTGAAGGTGTGTTCAGCTTATTTTGCATAAACTTTTCCAGAAAAAAAGCGGGTGCCCTCGGGCACCCGTCCTTATCGCTTGGTGATGTCGAACCGATCGCTAAGAAGGAGCCAGTTTTGCGGGAAGGAAAGGCCCAGCTTCCAGTAGCTCATCCCCCTGAGCTTCAATTCTTTCAGCAGATCGAATTTCGCATTGATGCTCCTTGCATCTTCAAACCAGACTTCATGATCGGTGCCGTCGGATGCTTTGTATTTAAAGAAAGGGGCCTGGGCTTTTTCATCATATTGGATCCTGACGTTATTCTGTGAGGCAAGCTGGATCGCCTGCTGGGGACTGAGTGCTTTGGCTGTGGTTCCCGGCTTGAACGGAAGGGTCCAATCATATCCGTACAGGTTTTGCCCCATGAGTATCTTGCTGGAAGGCATTTCCGAAACAGCATATTCAAGTACATCCCTCACCGGGCCGATGGGGGATACCGCCATGGCCGGACCGCCGCTGTAGCCCCACTCATACGTCATGATGACGACGAAATCAACGATTTCCCCCTGGGTTTTGTAATCATGGGCTTCATACCATTTCCCTTTCTGGTCGGCACTCGTCTTCGGGGCGAGTGCCGTGGAGAGAAGCCAGCCTTCTTGATTGAAACGCGCCTTTGCTTTTCTGAGGAACTGGTTATAGGCATCCCGGTCCTGAGGACGAAGGTATTCAAAGTCGAAATGGATATCCCGGAATCCATATTTCTTGGCGGTCTTGACGACGTTATCCAGGAAGGTATTCTGGATGGCCTGGTCATTCAGGAGGATTCGCCCGAGCTCATCACTGAAGGCACCTTCTTCCTGGTTGGTTATGGCCATCATCATGACGTTGTTATTATTCTTGCCGGTCTGGATCAGATTCCCGAGGGGAGGCTCCTTCAGCGTACCGTCCCTTTGGGCCTGGAAGCTGAAAGGAGCAAGATAGGTCAGGTAAGGGGCAGCCTCCTTTGCACTTTCCTCAAGATTCGGTGCGACTTCTTTTCCGTAGGGCTCTACATACGCATTGAATTCTCCCTTGGTCTTGGGCGGGGTGGGATATAGAGACGATACCCGACCTGTAGCTGTTGATTCGGGGTGATGCCGTTCGCTTTGGCAATCTCCTGATAGGGAATGCCGGTTTTCTGAGAGACCAGCCATAAGCTGTCCCTGGGTTGTATATAATAGAAACTCCCGATGATCGGGATGACCAGAGCCTGACCGACGACAAGATTATTCGGATTCGGCAGCTCATTGGCCTCCACGATATCTTTAACGGTTGTACCGTAAGCCTGGGCGATGCCAGACAGGGATTGATTCGGCTGTACGACATGGATCTGCATGCTTTCCCCTCCCATTTATATATCCGCTATAGGGATTCTATGAGGGGAGGGAGGAAGTTATGATGAGCCAAGTAGATTTTCTGTAGGGGCAACGGTGGCTTTTAGGACGTTCTCCATCATCGTGAGGGCATAGCGATTATCTTCTTCGCTCACCGAGGCGATGGCATCAGATGGGACGATCAGCTTGAATTCCCTCATATAGGCATCATTTGCCGTGAACAGGACACAGATGTTGCCTGCAATGCCGGTAAGGATCAGTGTTTTGACCGAAAGCTGATGGAGCAAGGTATTCAGGGCGGTCCCGTAGAAGGCGGAATGCTTCGGTTTAATGAGGAAATAATCATCGTCCCCCGGTTTCAGGGGCGTCATGATGTCATCGCTTCTCTCGTTATGGCATGTTTGATAGATCTTATGGTAATCGGCCTTCCACAGCTTATAGTGGTCATTGATGTAGATGACCGGGACCCCCGATCCCTGCAGTGAGTACGGATCTTCAATAGAGGGGGTACGATGGTCCGCGTATGGGCGGCAAGGGTCTCGCCGTATGTGAAGTCGAAGGGATTCAGTACGTCGATGATCAGGAGGGCGGTGTCATTTGTATTCATTTCATCATCACCTTTCTTCTTTAGTCTGTATGAATGGAAGGATTTTATGAGCACCGGTGGACATACCCTTTCCATACCCGCTAGATATTTAGTACAATGAAGCCATTACGTGATCAGGAGCATGCGATTATGACAAGAGACGAACGGTTTATGATAGAAGCCCTCAAAGAAGCGGAAAAAGCGGCTGCGATCCAAGAGGTGCCCATCGGTGCGGTGGTGGTCCTTGGAGACGAGATCATCGGGAGGGGCCATAATCTGCGGGAGACGACACAGAACGCCGTCACACATGCAGAAATGCTCGCCATCCAGGAAGCGTGCGAGCATATGGGGACATGGAGGTTGGAAGGAGCGGAGCTTTATGTGACATTGGAGCCCTGTCCGATGTGTTCGGGAGCCATCATCCTCTCCAGGGTGGAAAAGGTGATCTATGGAGCGAAGGATCCGAAGGCGGGCTGTGCCGGAACCCTCATGAACCTGCTCGATGACGAACGGTTCAATCATCAATGTGTGGTGGTGCCGGGTGTGATGGAAAAGGAGTGCGGAGGAATGCTTTCTGCTTTCTTCAGGGATTTAAGGGCAAGGAAGAAAGCGGAGAAGAAATTCAAATAATTTACATCACCCATCCGTTGCTTTTTACCTTGAATGCTAGTATACTTAATCTTGCGTCGCTCTTTTGCGCCGCAACTGAATAGTGGTATCAATTTTGCCGTGCTAGGTGGGAAGGTAGCGGTGTCCTGTACTCGCAATCCGCTCTAGCGAGACTGAATTCCTTTCTGAGGCTTGCACTCTGTAGGGTCTGCCTTAAGCAAGTGGTGTCGACGTCTGGGTCCTGCGCAATGGAAATCCATGAACCATGTCAGGTCCGGAAGGAAGCAGCATTAAGTGGAAGCTTCCATGTGCCGCGGGGCTGCCTGGGCTGAGCTAACTACTTAAGTAACGCCTATGGATGCTCGTCGACGAAAGGTGCACGGCAGTTATTTACATATACAACAACTCATCCCGGAACGGATGGGTTTTTTGTTTATGAAGGCCCGGATGCTTTTTGGTCCGGGATTCCTTTGTAAAACCATTTCAAACTCGTTATAATAGACAGGATAGAATATACATAAGAGGGGGAGTATCTTGGCATATCAAGCATTATATCGTGTGTGGCGGCCGCAATCGTTCATCGATGTCGTCGGGCAGCAGCATGTGACGAAAACGTTGCAGAATGCTCTCCTTCAACAGAAGATCTCCCATGCCTACCTCTTCTCCGGACCGCGTGGAACAGGAAAGACGAGTGCTGCCAAGATTCTGGCAAAAGCCGTCAACTGTGAACGATCTCCCGTAGCGGAGCCTTGCAATGAATGCGATGCCTGCAAAGGGATCACCGATGGATCCATCCCCGATGTGATCGAAATCGATGCCGCGTCCAATAATGGCGTGGAAGAAATCAGGGATATCCGCGACAAGGTGAAGTATTCACCGAACGTCGTCGACTATAAAGTATATATCATCGATGAAGTCCACATGCTGTCGATCGGTGCCTTCAACGCCCTGTTGAAAACGCTGGAGGAACCACCGAAGCATGTCATCTTTATCCTGGCCACCACCGAGCCCCACAAAATCCCGCTGACGATCATTTCGAGATGTCAGCGCTTCGACTTCAGAAGGATTACGGCAAAGGATATCGTGGGCAGGATGAGCCATATCGCCACGGAGTCCGGTGTCCAGTATGAAGAGAACGCCATGAACATCATCGCGCGCGCAGCGGAAGGCGGTATGCGTGATGCCCTGAGTCTCCTCGATCAGGCCATTTCCTTCAGTCAGGATCAGGTGACGGTCGATGACGCCCTCACGGTGACGGGTGCCGTCTCTCAGGATTACCTGAACCGCCTCGGCAGGGCCATCATGGAGAGGGATGTCGCGACGGCCCTCGGTGCCCTTGAGGAACTTCTTTTCCAAGGGAAGGATCCGGCCCGCTTCGCAGAAGACTTCATCCTGTACTTCCGGGATATGCTCCTTCACCAAACGGCCCCGAACCTTGAGGAATCACTCGAGCGGGTGATGCTCGACGAGGAATTCAAGGAGCTAGCCGGACAGATCGAGCCGCATCAGATCTATCAGTATATCGACGTGCTGAATCAGGCGGGGCAGGAGATGAAATTCACCAACCATGCCCGGATCTATCTGGAAGTCTCCATTGTGAAGCTCTGTCAGATGGATGCGCCCAAGGCGTCGGGATCTCCCGAAGTCGAAGAGATGATGAAGAAGATCGGCAAGTTGGAAAGAGAACTGGAACAGCTTAAGCAAAACGGTGTTGCGATCCAAGGGGAAGCAAGTGCCCCTCAAGCGGCCAAGAAACCGGTCAGGGCCAAAAAAGGGTTCCGTGTTCCTGCAGGACAGATCCAGGAAGTGCTGAAGTCAGCCACCAAAGAAGACCTGAACAAGATCAAGAGCCGGTGGGGGATATGGTCGAAACCCTCAATCAGCGTCAGATGCGCTCTCAGTCCGCCCTTCTCAATGATGCGGAACCGGTGGCGGCAACAAGCGGCTCGTTTGTGTTAAAATTCAAGTATGATATCCACTGTCAGATGGCCATGGAGAACCATGCATTCACCTCTGCCATTTCTTCGATCCTTGAAGAATTGACCGGAAGCAGCTATGCAGCCATAGGAGTGCCGGAAGACCAGTGGACGGCCATCCGGGAAGATTTCATCCGTCACTCGAAATCAAGTGATCAGGAAGGTCCCGACAAAGAAGAAGACAGCCTGCTGACCGAAGCGGAAAAATTGGTCGGCCCCGATTTAATGGAAGTCAATGATTGAGTCATCCAAAACATTTTATGGAGGTAATGAACATGCGTGGAATGGGTAATATGCAAAATATGATGAAGCAAATGCAAAAAATGCAGAAGAAGATGGCCGAAGCACAGGAAGAACTCGGTGAAAAGCAAATCGAAGGAACAGCAGGCGGCGGTATGGTCACTGTCATCGTTTCAGGGCACAAACAGGTCCTTGACGTAAAAATCAACGAAGAAGTCGTAGATCCGGAAGATATCGATATGCTGCAAGATCTAGTTCTTGCTGCGACGAACGACGCCCTTAAAAAGGCAGAAGAATTAACGAACTCCACGATGGGTCAATTCACAAAAGGAATGAACCTGCCGGGCATGTTCTAGGAGGCTAACCGATGCACTATCCTGAGCCTATATCAAAGCTGATCGACAGCTTTATGAAATTGCCGGGGATCGGGCCGAAAACTGCGGCCCGTCTGGCTTTTTTTGTTCTTAGTATGAAGGAGGACACCGTACTCGATTTTGCGAAAGCACTCGTAAACGCGAAGCGGAACCTCAGCTACTGCTCCGTCTGCGGTCATATCACCGACCAGGATCCCTGCTATATCTGTGAGGACCAGCGGAGGGACAGGAGCATCCTATGTGTCGTGCAGGATCCGAAGGACGTCATCGCCATGGAGAAGATGAGAGAGTACAACGGCCTTTATCATGTGCTTCACGGTGCCATTTCCCCAATGGACGGGATCGGACCGGAAGACATCAATGTGCCGGACCTGATCAAACGTCTTCAAGACGATGTCATCCAGGAGGTCATCCTTGCCACGAATCCCAACATCGAAGGGGAAGCGACGGCCATGTACATCTCCAGGCTCGTCAAACCTTCAGGTATCCGCATTACCCGGATCGCACACGGACTCCCGGTCGGTGGAGATCTGGAGTATGCGGATGAAGTCACCCTATCCAAAGCCCTCGAGGGAAGAAGAGACGTCTAGAAGGAGTGGAGCCCATTGTTTTTCAGAAAGAAGGGTAAGCTGAAAAAAGAGTATGACCAATCCTTGTTGAACGTTTTGGATGAAATGAAGGATCAGTGGAATCGACAGCAGTCCATCGACGAAATGAGCGTCGACTACAGCCTTGGCGCCCAATGTCATACGAAAATTGCAGAAGCGAAATATTTTTTTCTGTTCAGGGAAGCGAAACATCGAAACATCGTCATAAAAAGGTAGACAACCTTCATATCCTTTCTATAACAGGACGAATCGTTCTTTAGAAAGGAGATAAGGTATGAGCCCTGTCATCGTCATTGCAGCCATCAGTGGATTGATCATCCTCCTGCTTGCCACGGGAGTTCCGATCAAGCCGCTGCGATTTGTGGGACAAGTCGCCATTAAAGTGATGATCGGCGCATTGTTTCTGTTTTTCTTGAATGCGTTCGGCAGTAAATACGGCATCCACGTCCCGATCAACCTTGCCACCTCTTCCATCTCAGGTATCCTTGGGATTCCAGGAGTCGTAGGGCTGACGGTCATTCAGATGTGGGTCTTATAAGAAAAGCCGCCTGCTCCGAATGGAGCAGGCGGCTTTTTGATTATCCACCGAATGACGCAGGCATGACGACGGCAATCACTTCCCCTTTGGCACAAAGCTTGCCGTCAGCGAATACTTCTGTTTCCACCCTGAATTTCTTAGGGTGGATTTCATGTACGGTCCCGACCGCCTTTAACGGAATGTCCTGAGGCGTCGGCTTCATGAAATCAACAGACAAAGAAGCCGTCACGAAACGAGGAGGAGCGGTCCCGTCCCCGATCGTCCCTCCGTTCTTCTGATGCAGGGCGATAGCAGCAGATCCCGTCCCATGGCAATCGATGAGGGAGGCGATCACCCCTCCATACACAAAACCGGGTATCGCCGTGTGTTTTCGTTCAGGCGTATACACCGTAACCGTCTTCTCTCCCTCCACACCGGTCCTGAACTTATGGCCTTCTTCATTCAGGTGCCCGCAACCGTAGCACCACGCAAAATCTTCCGCGTACTCATCCTGTATGGCATGTACTTGTTCATCCATCTCTTCCATCCCCTTTCTCCACACACATTCGAGAAAGGAAGACTGTTCCCTGCCGCCTTTAAATAGTTTAAATATTCAGTTAAATAGAAGGGGGTTTGTGATATACTGA
>NZ_CP047096.1 GCF_009806575.1 Rossellomorea marisflavi
TGTATCTTTAATCTTGAATATGATAAGTCTATTGGTGAATTTTTAATCAAGAATAGAAATCAAAAGTTACCTGCTGATAACCAAATGAAGATTCTTAAAACAGAGAGAACTCTCTTTGTTTACTGGAGAAAGGATATGAAAGAGAAGATGTTCATGATTCCTAGATACGGGGATAGTGATCATGTCTCCAAGTTAAATGTGATTTTAAGGGATCTACAATCAAGAAGAAAAGTAAAATTTAAAGATATATCTAATTAATAATAGTAAAGAGGAGATCAAGATGAATACTTGATCTCCTTTAATTTTTTTAAATTGGGTCATACTTTCGCATTTCTTCCTCTAATGCTTTCAAAAGTTCCTCAGCAAAAACAAGGAGATTACTAGTGGTAACAAATGCTCGAGAAGTAACCGTTATGACCTCAACTACTACTACTCCACTGATTATCAATGCAGCCCCACGCTAAGATATTTTACCAAGTTATCATATACTTCTTTTGGAAGTGCTGAAAATATTGCTGGTTGCTGGTGATCATAAGTCATTTCTATTTCTACACAAAGTGAAGTTTTAATATCTCCTTGAACTTGCATATCCTTCATATTCATGGCTACCTTCAGTACGAGTTTAGCATCATTGTTTACACCAACTGAGGTGATGATTTCTCCATCATTGACAATTCCCTGTAAGGTGACACCGTTACTTCCAACCTCTGCTTGATAAGAAATTGCTTCCTCCAAACGATTAATGCCATCAAGGATTTCAGAATTCGCAGTACCCTCAATTTGCCCATTTTTAACGGTAAATTTAGTATCATCATTCCCCGGAGTTTTTAAGACTGTGGAGCATGTGATCTTGACTTCAATCGGCCCATATCTTCCATAGATGGGTTGTTCATTAACGAACTCACCTTGAGGAATTAGTTCAGAGATATCACTGTTTGAAATCATATCACCCAGCAAATTAAACTCTCTGAACTCCCTCAACTTACTCATCCGCTTTTCGCGAATAAGCTTCTCTTTTTCTTTGGTTGTCAGTTTCAGGTGTGCCACCAGCAAGTCCAAAATAGGAGATGATCTCACTTGCAATGGCTTTGGCAAACTCCTCTGGGCGACTACTGAGGAGGGATCCATCATAACTATTTGAAATGAATCCTGTTTCAACGAGGATAGCCGGCATCGTTTGTATACTTAATGACTCGGAACTCCTCCTGCAAGGCTCCCCGGTTTTTGAGACCTAGTTTAGACGAAATGGAACGAGCAATGGATGCTGATAGTGCTGCTTCACTTGGACTAGGATTGTACGTGTAACATTCCGTTCCCGAAGCGAGTGGGCTTGGATTAGCGTTACAGTGAATGGAAATAAAGAGATCTGCGCCACTATTGTTTGCCATTTGACGATTTCATCTAACGGATTATAGGTATCATACGTTCGTCTAAACTGGACGTTTGCCCCATTCTCCGCTAGGATTTTCCCCAGTTCTTTTACAATGGTTAAGTTTACATTCTTCTCCAACAACCCATAGCCACTTGCCCTGAATCAAATCCTCCGTGTCCTGCATCAAGAAAGATTTTAACTCCATTAGGGTTTGACTGAATCGGTCCGTCATATCCCCCGCCAGGAGCCGTATTGCCTCCTCCAGATGCTCCGAAAAGTGGAGAAGCGGTAATAGAACTATCTGCATCCCTTGGAGCGTAAATATTTACCCTTCCAAGCTCTCAGTATTAATCGTGTAACTATTTGCACCAACGGATTCCTAATATTCGGTAGGACAAGCCTCCAAACATTGACGGCCCTAAGTTTCCAACTTCGTTTCCGGCAACCATGGGTACTCCAAGGGATAAACCCGCCAAGAGCTCATATGTGGCATCAAATTCAGGTAGTTACCATGAATAGCCCCAGATGATCCATCTGATGAATCAAGATAAATAGGAGAGTTGGTCAAGGAGCTGTCATTATCTCTAGGAGCGTAGATATTAACCCGTCCAAAGCTCTCCGTCAAGATGGTGTATAGATTTGATGACGGGTTGCCAAGTATTTCATATGAAAGTCCTCCATATCTAGAAGGTGCGAGGCGCCCTACTTCATTTCCTGAGACAGGGTTTACACCTAAGGGATAGACCTTCCACGAATCCATGTGAGGCTCTAAATTGAGGAATTGGCCTGCTCCACTTCCAGAAGAACCACGATCTCCCCCGTTTGAAAACTCAGGACTATTTGTGATGCTGCTATCTTGATCTCGAGGAGCATAGATATTTACACGTCCGAAACTCTCCGTTTCAATGGTGTAAAGGTTTGGTGAGGGTTCATCAATAATTCGGTATGAAAGCCCGCCAAACACTGCAGGAGCCAAGCGTCCCGCTTCATTTCCAGATACCGGACTTTTCCCCACTGGATAGACACGCCATGAGGTCATGTGAGGTTGTAAATTTAGGTAGTCTCCGCTTCCGGTAGAGTTTGATTCATTATTGAACTGAGCTACGTTTGTAATGGAACTATCATCATCACGTGGCGCGAAGATATTTGCTGTTCCAAAGCTTTCTGTACGAATTGTATAAATGTCTGTACTGGGGTTCCCAATGATTAAATAGGATAAGCCACCAAAAGTTGATGGTGCCAAATTCCCCACTTCATTCCCGATACGGGTGCTGTATTAAGTTCATACACTTTCCACGAATTCATATGTGGCATTAAATTTAAATATCTACCTACATTCGCCATTATTGCTCTCCCTTCTATTTTCACCGGCTATTTCGACTAGTCATTTACTAAAGAGAAAGAAGAGGAAGATTTGTAAACCAGGTATCCTAAAATAATTTCTTTTTTCATTTCACATGAAAAATCGAACGTATGTTTGGTATAATGTGTTGAAAGGAGGGATATTGTGTCAAAAAAATGTATAATTTGGTTCAAGAGGCTAAATTAGGTGATGAATTAGGTGCAATGGAGTTGATGGAACTTTTTAGTCCTCTAATTAATAAATATGGAAGGCTGCTACTAGGGGAAGACACGAAACAAGATTTAAAACTACACCTATTCAAGACAATTTACAGAATGAATCTCGAAACTATGAGGGAGAAAAATAACAAGGTGATCTTCAGTTATTTAGCCAAAGCGATAAGGTATGAGTATATTCGACTCTCGAAATTTCACCGGAATAAAGAGGAGAATGAAGCTGTAGTGGATGTTGAAACATACGAAGATGAGGTGGCACTAAACTCAGAAATTGACCTCTTAGAAATGATGGAGGTATTAACCAAAAAAGAAGCATTTATTGTGAGCTGTATCTATGTAAACTGTCTGTCATCAACCGAGGTAGCACATTATTTAGATATATCAAGACAGTCTGTAAATCAGACTAAAAATAGGGCTTTAAACAAAATAAAGAACCTCTATTTTGGAAATAAAAAAAAGAAGCATAGAAATTAATGCGGCACCCAACCACAAAAAAGTTATGCTTCCTTGATAGTATTATAACGTAAACTTTTGTTTTGTTCACTAGAGTAGATTGACCTAATTCATGTTGCTTCTGGCCCTTAGGTTATTAATTTTCTTTTCTCTTTCTTCCTGTCTTTTCTTATTTATAGCTTTTTGATCTTTAAATTTAACTTTGTTAGTAAGATTAAAAGGAACAAGATCATTGTGCTTTTTATTCATGCATACCACTTCCCTTCCCTAACAGGATATGCACGAATCTTCATTATTAAACATAAAAGAGCCAAGGTTCATAACCTTGGCTCAAATTGTTCTATTCAGCTTTTTGATAATTACTTGAAATGATTCGTTTCACGCGTGCAGTAACGGATCTTATTTCTTTTTCACGCTTTTGACGACGTTCCTCATTAATCTCTTTTTGAGATCGGAACTTAACCTTGCCGTATTTTGGAGTCTCTTTAACTACTGACATTTTTTATTCCCTCCGCTCCAAATCCTTGATTCAGGAGAAGTAAACACAAAGCATGGAATAAGCGATATACTTCACTTGTATTTAGTATATCATCGTTCAGTAACAAGTTCCACGCTTTCTCATTCAAGGTGGAATTAATATGGAAGTTATACACCCATACCCTATTATTATCAATACCCATCTTCATTCTGTACGAAACAATGATGTAGCCTGGTCGTACTTCTTGATAGATAGGGAGGTTTTCCGGTTCGTTCAAAGCCCTTATCGAAGAATAAGTTTTGAACTTTGGAGAACTTACCGATATCTCGTCTAAACTCGCTCCGGACGTACCATGGTCAGCTCTTTTAATTAACTTATCTTCCCTATATTCATAGAGTGTAAATCCAGACAAGAACTGAAGATCAGAGACAGTAAACTGCCCATTGTTCATTCTAAACAAAATCACGTTAATTTCTGATAGCAATTCAGTTAGAAAACTTGTAATTTGTTCAAGCTGAATAGTGTCTTGATTTATTTCATCAAGTAACTCATCGTATTCGCTTAAGACGGAACCATGGTCTGTTTCGAGTTCATTAATCCTTTGAAGGTAGCTCTCTCGCTCAGATTCAAAGTATTGAGTAATGGCCCTGATTGCCTTCGATTCATCGTCATGATGGGTCAATACTCCGCTTACATAGTGAAACAGACCTTTAAAGGTGAAATCACTGTTATTAAGCGCATTGTTAAAAAAGACAAATTCTTTTGGTCGTCGATCGCGATAAGCAGCAATGTGAAAATGTTGCGAGTCTATATCAAGCATCTTAGGCAGGTACCACCCTAGAATCATAATGGTGTATGTAACAAGAAATGCTCCTACGCCGATAAGAATCAAAGAAGTAGTGCTTAATGAAGACCAAAGGTTTGTAAGGTATGTGATAATCCCAGTACTTAACAAAGGGATTAATGCGTTGAAAATTCCTTTAAAAACTTCGACCAGCTTCTGTGACTCGGATATATTCTTAATCGGTAGGATGATAAGTCCTAAAATCCAGTTTTGCTCCAATTTACCTTCGTTTTTTTCTTTCCTAAAGAGGTTTAGAACCTTATCCCATTCAGGATATAAGACACTTAAACTGTTATGATAGTTTGTTTCGGTTTGATTTTTCATTTCTCGTCCTCCCGCTACGGTTTATTTCTACTTCCCATCCCTCCTTCAATAAAAAAGGACCCATAGGAAACATGGAAATTGCGCCATGAACCCAAAGGTCCTGTTCATATAGTAAGTACCTGCTAACCCAAAGGTCGCTAAGAAAACCAAAAGAAAAAGCTGAATACTTAGAGTATATCACTCGCTTTGTTAGTGGTCTACCAACTTCCTACTCATTACTTAGGCAATATTAGTTGCTTTTCGTCTTTTGGATTAGCACTCCAACAGGAACTAATATTCTTACGTTTACACAACTCATATGCTTCAAAAGATAACCATTGCTTAGTCTTCTCGAGGTTTTCAGGACTGACGTTCTTACCAGCCTTCGAATTGTCTTGCCATCTCTTAAAATAAATCTTATCCGCTTCCTCAACATCTGGACGGAAAGGGGCAATGTCTTTAGGAAGTGGTATCTGACATCTTCCCTTAAAATCCTTTGGTATGACCCCATTAAAATAATTATAGAAAGCTGATGGATGAAAAGGGTTTTCGCGATTATATTCCAAGCCTAGAATCTTTATCAACCTGGACATTTCAGGAATAAATGCTTTTACGTTAAAACCATTATATACCACCGTTTCAAAGTAGTAATTCTCTTTGACTACTCCAAAGGCTAACTTGTGTGGCGATTCATCAATGAAATAAAGCACGTCAAATTTAACTCCCTTGAAGGTAAAATCAAATTTACATCTATTCGCTTGTTGATCAATCATGCTTTTATATAGCGGAATTATTCCTTCGAGTTTCATGACCTATCCCCTCTCTCTAAATTAAGATTCTTCCCGAGTGCCCGGATGGTTTATTGCCGATAATTTATTGAGTAATTCATCGAGATGCTGGCTACAGTTTATTGTTTCAAAGTGATTAAGCCCATACTGATCAGCTGCCGAATAAAGTTCTACCCTTTTATGTTGAATAAGGGTGAGGAGGTCAGAGGAGTTGCTCATTTAGACAGACCTTTTCTTCCAAGAATAATGATTCTGTGGGTCAAGTGGTGTTGGCTCCTGGGGAAGGTTACTCTTTTCAACTATTTTATATTTCCCGTTCTTTACGACTGTTCTGTTGTTGCCTAAATCAAGCTTCTTAGCTAGGTCATTGTCCAAGATTTCAACGATTACTATTTCTTCCCTGAGTAAAATTATTCTACCTTCAATGGTCTCACCATACCGATCAAATTCAATGATATCCATAAGATTTGGTTTACCAGCACTACTATTTTTCTCCACTAATTTCTCATCCTTTCGCAAAAAGACACCCTAAAAAGTATGCTAATTAGCATCATTTTTGGGGTGTCCCATAGTTATTATCCATAATTTTCTTCATTATAACTTTTAGTGGAAGTGTTTTCAATGTAAAAAGTCACGAAACATGAAGTGAGGATGAGGAAAAAGCCCTATATTTTTACTAGAGTTTATTTTTCTGCTAAACTAAATAAAAAACCTGAGGAGTTGACTCCATGCTTAAGCAATATGAAGAACAGTTCCAGGTGATAATGGATACCAAAGTAGAGGATAAAGATCTTCGCTTAGCTAAATTAATGACTGATATGGAGAAAAAATTCAACATTCCAATGCTTAAAAATGAGGACTGGATCACGAATAATTTAGAGGCGTATCGACTCTACAGAAAAGTAAGTGATTCAAGGAGTATTTGGTCCGATTAAAGGTGGAAAATACATGCGTTGTACCTTTTGCGTTAAACAATACCCTCCAGAAGAGTTAAAACCGTTGCCAAAGGATGATAGTCCTCACTTAGATCGTCGATATTGCCCTCGGTGTCTCCAAAGTGTCACAGCAGCCCACTTAAAGCTCCCCTGGATAAAAAAAATGAAATAACAATCTGGAGTGTCAGAAGTCTTGTAGTTAAAGGCTTTACTGTCACTCTTTTTTAATTGGGGAAAAATAACTGTTTATAGGAACTTATGTTCGGTTATAATGGTGTGTAAGAGGTGATCAATTAAATGGCTATACGAGATCGAGGTAGAATAAAATGGACTTCCCTAATGTTACCGGAACACGTTCAGCAACTCCGTGATACCTGGGAGGAATTCGAACGTGAAGATAAACCAATCATTGATCATTTTACTTTAAATGAGAATGAAGAGAGAATTCATTATGCTATGGAATATAACTTATCAATCATCTTTAAGGTATGGAGAGACCTTCCTGGAAAATGTGAAGAGGTTACGGGGAAGGTTCGTTATATTCAACCACAGGACCATGTTTTGTGTGTTCAATGCGAAGACAATACTCACATTCGGTTGAGTTTCGAAGATGTGGTAACAGTTAATGTCATTGATTGAATGAGGGTTGAGTTAAAGGTTCGGAGGTGGTCTTATGATAATGGATGATGATAAGAACCTCATATACGAACTTATATATTTGGATCTGGCTATTGAGGTTCTGGAACGTGACCTTATCACTATAGATCACTCGAGGATAAAATTTAAGGAACCTTATAAAGCGCGAGTAGAGGAAATCCTTAAGCAACAATTAATTGACCGTAGAACAAAAAAAAATCTATCTCGTAAAAAGGGTATTAAATTGTTTGAAAGAAAAGTTTTGGATGCTGACTTCATTGATTGGCCATACATAGTTAGAGGATACGAGGGGGTACAAAGAATTTGGACTGCAGCAATAAGAAAAAAATTAAACGAGCTGCTGAAGGAATTATTATAAAAACAATTAAGCCAACCTCCCCTGGGGTTGGCTTAATACATTTTTAACAGGGTCCACCTACATTACCTCTAAAGGCACCAGCGGGTGATTCCCATTTATTCATAATTAAATCCTCTGAGGTAAATGTATGACTTAACGCCATATTCACCCACTTACTTAATCGGTTATCTTTTGGAAGGCCATCAAGACCTCCTAGATTAGCCTTTTCTTCTAGTGAGATCCTTTTAGTATCAATTGTATGATTTAGTTGTTTCTCAATGGATACAAGCTTTGCGAACCTCTCTGGGGCTATCTCTCTCATCATTGCCCAAAGATCTGCTGTCGAAAAGATACAGCCAAAGCAACTGGTACGATTCCATCCTAATAAATAAGCGGGGTGGGGAAGGAAGCGTCTTTTTTCATATTGGTCCCAAATCTGCTGTTCATTCCAATCAATAACAGGACGCCAGGCATGGACCAACCGCTTCTTACTATTACAAGTATGGAGCTCAGTTTCCAAATACTTTGCCCTGTTAGAAGACTCCTCTCTTCTCTCACCTGTTACTACGAGTATTTTTTTCTCTTTATATCTCGGATGGTTATTTAAAACACGACGGAAAACGTCAATTTTTAAGTACGGTGAGCAGTACCGTTTTCTTAAATCAGGACTCATTGCCGGCCACATTAAACGGGTATTCTTCTTTCCTCCTTTTGTAGGCAGTCGGAAAATTTCCCCGTCGTCGCAATAGTACACGTCCCCGGTCAGACTATCTTTTCTCATTAGTTCGTTAAAAAAGCCTCCAGATCTCCATTGAAAGCTTGTTTTAATTCCGAAATGGTTTCCTACCGCTTCCACATAAGATTCTGTTACTGGCCAATCCATAAGCTCAACATGATCCTCTTTTCCACCATCAACTGACTGATGCCAAAGTTCGAGTTTGGATGGAGGAACTCCTAAATCTAATAAGTAAAATAGACAAGCCATGCTATCCTTGCCACCAGATTCAGAGATGATAATGTGATCATATTCCTGGAAAGGAAGTAACTCCACCTTTTTCATCTTCTGTACTTCAGTTTCAATGGTTATTTAATTGTTAAATAATGACAACTGTTGCATATAAGCCTCCAAAAAAAGTAGCCTCTATAGAGACTACTTTTGTATTTTATTTATCGTTGTATTGTTGATCAATTAAACGCATTGCAATACCTGCTGTAGCGAACACCAAAGTATCAATGTTTTCATCCTGTTCGATGGGAACATACTCACCTACAAAAGGAAAATATTGCCCTATTAGCCATCCAGGGCCGTCAGGGTTACTTATAACACAAAACTTAGGGTACCAATCTTCAGAATGCTTGGTTAACACGTGGAGGCTGAGATATCTTCCAAAGTCAGTTAGTTGCCAGGACAGTCCACCTTTAACACATAGATCCTGATGGTTACTCAGACTGGCCAAGACTCTTTTAATGTTAAATGAGAGTTCTTCTAGCTGCCGGTCACTCATTTCGTAGAAGTTAGGCATAGGATCATGTAGAAAGTTCTCATTGAAGTCGATTAGTTCGCTTCTATGCTTATTCATTTGTAAGGGTCTCCTTACTAATGTTGACGATAGTTAGATTTAAATAGCTACAAATGTTAGTGGAAGCGGTTGTATCGCATAACTCACTAAATCCTAATTTTGAGCATTTTTCTATACTATCGTAGTTTTCCTCATACCACTCTTCGTCTTCCCAATTATCTGAGTGCATAAAGACTTCTAATGAACTCTCATCCTCATTCCAATATGGTTGCAAAATTGGTGAAAAGGATATCTGCTTAGATAAAAGCTCCCCGATACAATCAGATACCTGATACATGTCTACTTCATGTAAATAAACTTCACCAGTAGTTGAAGTTAAGTCGAAACGTAAAGTGTTTTCGTTGAAATCCATGTTTTTCCTCTCCAATCGTTTAGTAAATTTCACTGAATTCTTTATAAGCAATTTTAAATGCCTCGAATTGCTCAAAGCTGAATATTCCTGGTAAGTTGAAAGATTGTTGATTCAGAAAAATGTTCTGCTGAGTAAAAGAACAATAGTCTGCTTCAAGCATATGCGCGGCTAGCTGAGCTTTTTTCATCCAGGAGATTGTATAAGATTCAAACATGTAGTATTTCTCTGTATGAAGATCCTTTTTATACACTGCATACTCCTGCAAGCTATCCTCTGAAGTGGAAACGTTGATCAACAGAATAGAGTTCCATTCAAAATACGTTGATGGAATCTGAGTGTAATCAATTACCCTTGTAACCAATTCCGATAGACTCTCAAATTCAGTGACAAATAGAAGCATTTCGATGCTCATCTCCTCAAAGATGTAGTGCTTTCCATTAAACGTTGCTGCATAGAGGGAAGCAGGAGCCGCTTCAAGTGTGCTTAATAGAAGAGAATCCTTACATTCTACATATCCTACAGCCTCCAGGTCACTACGAGAATACAATTTGTTTCTTACTAACATGTCAAAACACCCTTTCAATTTGTTTTTATATAGAAAAAAGTCACCTACAATTGGGATATCCCATAGTAAATGACTCTTACTCTCAGTGTTTAATTTAAATCAACAAAAAAAGCCCTTGAAGAACATGGATTGTTGATCCATGAACCCAAAGGCTCGTCATTTGTTAATTCACCGCTAACCTAAAAGTGGTTGCAAATTTAATAAAAGTAAATATCTTCTGTTCCTATAATAACAGAACCCACTGATAATGACATCCTAATATAAACAAATTATTTCCTATTTAAAATAATGAGAGTTGACTATATTCTTGAAGGTCCATTTTAGTCTTTTTAACAACTTGCGATTTGTTATTATCTTCAATCGAAAATTCTTTGGAGTTACTTAGTTGAAACTCTTTTATATAATACTGCCCTAAGAAATCACCCTTTAGGTTGTACACTTGTGTTATATTGCGAGGAATATAGGTAGTGGATCGTAAAGTATACATCTCCCCTATCCTCAAATTAGAACAAAGTGGACCTGTTCCTCCCGTATAAATAACGTTAAACTCTTCACCTATTTTTGTGAAGGTGATCTGTTTTAATTTACCCACATCCTCTGAAGCTTGGTGATGTCTTTGAAAACATCGACAATAATTTTTTGCATCGGAGTCGAGGTCGTCAAGTGCACAAGTTAATCGGCCCATGTTACAGTCTTTCCAGCGGCTACATGCTGCAAATCCGGCTTTAGAGAAACCCGAAATTGTATAACCTCCACGTTGATTTATCAATTGTTCCTACTCCTTTTTATTTATTATCAGGAATTTGTTTCAAAGAAAATTCGATCCCATCAATTAGTCCCTGGTAATATTTTTTCCTGTCCGTGTCCTTTTCATTTTTAAGTATTTGGGTATGAAGAGATATGGCCGTCACCAGTAAGTTCTTTAAATCATTGTTGGTCATTTTTTTCTCCTCCCAAGTACTAGTTATTGTATTGATAACTATTGAAATACGTTTCAGTGGTTTGATGTAATTCACGTAAGTTCGCTTTGATTTCTAGTTTTGATAAGGTCTGAGAATCAATTTTAGCCAGACCATTAAATTCATTGCGGCGTATTGATCGAGCCAGAACTAGTGCTTCTGCTTTATTTATGTTTGTGTAACGGGATTCATCCTCACCCTCAACGTAAACACTCCAGCGATACCCCAACTCATAAAAGATACGAATCGAAGGCACTTTGGGTGTGTCAGGAAAATTCCGTATTTCATCAATTTTTCTACATACTTCACTTAAGAAGCCTTTAGTATCACCTTGTAATGCAACTTGTTGCTCTCCAAAACATTTCAATTGAATTAAGGTAATAAAGGAGCACTGGTTAAGGTTTATTTGTCCTCCGTCTTGGTATGATTTAATTGCTTGCTCAAATGATATTGTTTTCATCTGTGATCTCCTCCTAAATTTGCTCAAAAAGTAATATTTGCTCACTTGTAGCGTTACCTTCTGCCAGCTTACTTGATTGTGTGTAAACGCGGTCCCCTTCAAAATGCGCTAAAGGTAGACGTTCTACAGGCTCATTTGCTGACATTACAAAGCTTTCATTAAGGTAAGGGTTATAGTGCACTTCCTTTGTTAGATCCGCTCTGCGAACATTATCAGTAGATATGTAGGTACCAGATATCCACGCATGTACTCTTTTACGCTTCTCTGTAATGGTCTTTTCTCGTCCGCTCTTCTGTACATGACATGTACAGGAGGAAATTTGGACCGTTTCCGCATGTGCCAAGACCTTTTTACTTTTGTTGCAGCGTATGCTGAAGTTACCAGTATTAAGGTTTCTATAGACATCAACCTTCTGCCCTGGTTGAAGTGTTCTTCCTTTATATGCTTCCATCTCTCCACTCCTTAAAAAAAGAGCAGATAGCTTTATAAAGCTATCTGCTCACTCTTGTATTTTGTTCCGTTACATAACCTCAATTACGATTCCTGTGGCTCTACAATAGGCAATCAAATCCCTTGTATCCCACCCCTTTTTTTCGTAATTTACATAAAGTAATGTGACAAAGTAACTTGTAGTCATGATCCATAGTCCTAAATCTTCAAAAATCCAGTTATCTGAAGACTTTTTTTCATCATCCACAACTACATATTTAATATTCATTCCTTTACTGGCGTTTTCGAACAAGTGGTATAGGATAACCTTGTTATGAATGGGTACCCCATCAAAAAAATGTCCTTTTCCTTCTGGGAGTAGCTTCATAAAGGAAACCAGCTCCTTAGATTCCGCCCATATGCTAAAATCCTCTCGTTGATAAATCTTGAGGTCAACACGATCAATGAATGATTGTATTTCCTCACCTTCTTCTCCCATTGCCATAAGTTTCTCTTTTGAAAGTTTAATCATTGTCAAAGCACCCTTTCTTTTTTACAACACCTTGAATTTTTCCACGCAAAAAAACCTTTGAGTTAATAAGAGGCGTGGAAGCCTTCTTAAAAACCCAAAGGTTTTAAATTTGATTAATAACTGCTAACCAAAAAGGTTGCGAAAAAAAGAACTAAGGAATCGTATGGATTGATTATAGCATAGAAGTTTTAAAGGTACACTTAAAATAAATAATGGCTTCACTCCAGCTATAAAGAATTATAGTTAGGAATGAAGCCGTATGCTTTTACCAACCCAAAGGCTGTCATGTTTTTTAAGTAACCGCTAATCCAAAATGGATTGCAAAAAAAGTGAAAAAGAAACAATTACATCATTAATATATCATATTAGAGCTGGTATTTCACTAAGATGATTACAGATCTTGACTGTTTTGAGTGTTATGCACCTTCACCAAAATAGTCCATTTAAATAAGGTTAAGCACCATAACTCAATGCTTAACCTTCAACTGTAATTATAATTAAAAAGAGGATTCTCTCCATTTATCTCTCACAATAAGTAGCTGCTCAAACAGGATTACTCCCATTAAGATAAACAAAGAAATGTTAAGAGACCATTTTAGAACCCCATCTGGTACCTTTTCTTCTAGAACTAGAAAGTAACCTACTATTGACAACGCCCAAATCCAGTTGTTGTTTTTTCTCTTTTCCATTCGCTAACACGTGGCATTTCTTACCCATCAAAGCTAATTGGCCACGTGTCTTTTCCCTCCTTTCTATATAATCTAATAAGCATTTTATGCATAATCTGGTATAACCATGTAAAAATTATCATTTCGTTCAACAATTAGTGAATTTCTTAAGAGGTGGTTTTTAATACTTGCCACCATGTCGTCCAATCCATTATATTCACCCCAAGCATTTATTACCTCATTTCTTATAATTATATTTGCTTGGTCTTTATGAATCAAAAAATTCAGATCTCTATTGAATAGTAATTGATTATGTATATTTCGAATAAGATACGCTGGGAAAATAAGAGATTCTTTGAAATTATGCAGATGCTTGTCACCGATTTCAAAGTCCAACTTATTTATTTCATTGTCATCCCCTACTATAAGGGACTTATAATATTCAGAGATAATCTTGGAATAGTTCTGCTTTTCTGATTGTCTTTCATTGGATTCCGCAATTTCCTTCAGTTCTTCCACAGTAGTATCACTTAATTCAGATTCAAGGAAGGAAGAAGCATAATTCATGAATCTTTGTGTATTATACATTACTAACTTTTGCTGGGTTAGATAAGAAAATTCGTTAATTAATTCATACCTTGGACCAATAGTTCTTCCACTGGTTATATTCCACCAATCTGGTTTATTATCATCAGTTACGAAGATTATATCTACTTCTTCTTCCTTTGCTTTATCTATGATCTGCTTCCACACGAGTAAGTCCCCATACTCGTCTTTAAGGATAGTATCTCTATAATATTTTAATTTCCCTTTTTTCTTTTCATCAGCATAGCCAGGAGGGAACTTTCTATCATATCTATCTTTTCCCTCCTCGTATATTTGATTTAATCTATCCTGGTCATAATAAGAGCCAACCTTACCATCCAATAACTCAGTTATTCTGTATAGTATGTAATCATCCTCAAGAAAATTTGGGTGCAGTTGTTTTTCACCCTTTAAACCCTCTTTTAAAGAATCCACATGTTCAGTAATTGAAGAAGTTATCATATTAATTTCTATTGAAGGGTGCCTTTTCTTAATATTTTTAACGTCCTTTTCAAACGTACTTATCAATGTCTGCGTAGAATTATCGAGTAAGCTGATTACATCGTCAAAAGCTTTAATTTGCTCGATAATAACTGAAACGCGATTAGAATGATATTCTAACCCCACTTGGTGTGGAATCCAAAGACGTCCAGATAAACTGGATAAGATATCTATTAACTTATTTCTAGTCTCTTCTGTATATCTGTACAAGTTAAGCAGAACATTCGCATCAACTACAAAAGTACAATTATTCCAAATTTCATTGTATTCTTCTTCTGTAAGAGGATAATCTTTATTAAACATATTTTTCATTACATTTCTCCTGTATAATTGGTATATTTTATATAATTATAATATAGTTAGATAAAAAAGGATATTCATTGGGTGAACTTCTTCAGTATTACTTAATAAATGCTCTCATTTATTTTTAAGGAGTTGAAGTTTTTGGATAACAGTCTTCCACCGCAAAGAGTCATTAATGAATCATTGATCTGCCTCCCGACCCCATGTGATGATCTTACATATTACCCAGCAAGTCTTGCAGACTTAGGAGCAAACGGTCAGATATCAGTATTCCAGTTAGAATGCTTTAAAAGTGGAAATGTTTATTTGGCAGCAACACTAACTGAAGGGATTAATTATCGTCGAGCAGGTGCACCAGCTATAATCAATGCCTTGTACGAAGATATGCCATGGAAAGAACAAGAGATAATTAATCATAATGGAATATTTAAATATAAAGTGGCTCCCTCCTATGCAGAATTTGAACGTTTGCTTGGAATTGAATAATCAAATCATCAAACCAAAAAGTAACCCACCCTCTTGAGCTTGCCTTATAGGGTGGGTTACTTGCGTATGGAATAGGATATGTCCTACATGATTCAAATTGATCGTTTACAAAAGAGCCTAAAAGTTTTTTGTTTGTTGGATAGGCGGTACGTCAGCTGTTTTCTTTTTTAAGGCTAGGATCCAGTCAATCAGTAGGTCACGATCGACCAATCTGACTTGATTTGAACTCGCTAGCTTCTTCGCAGGCTCAGTGAAGAAACTGTTGGTGACGACCCAGCACTCATCAGCGCTGTAATGGCTTTTAGCTGAAGCAATTTCTTGTACGGCTTTAATGCCAACATTCTTTTTATAACGCTTAGCTTGCACGATAATTCGTTGATCACTCAAGGTTAAAACCAAATCAGCCCCATAATCTCCACTGGAAGGTGTTAATTTCACACGATAGCCTAGATTTTTCAATAAAACTTTAAGATATTCTTCGAAATTCCGCCCAGACATCTGATCGATTTCCCGGATTCCGGATTCTTTTAGTCTTTGTTCTCTACGAATATCTTGTATTAAAGGAATAGCAATGACTAATCCTAACAGAGAGAATATACCTAAAGTTAATAATGGCTCGTCCATTAAAATGGTCCAGAGTAGCTCTAAGCCAATCTTGAATCCTTCGAGAAAGCCTATATCCATGCCCCACGTCCCCTTACTATTGTAATCTGCAGCAAGCTAAAACTTAAATCCATGTATCTGATTCCTTTCATTTATCTTCTGTAAGGTCCCACAGTAGATCATTGTCTTCTCTAAATTAAAATTCTTAGGGTGAGGAAGAAGCTTGTGGAGAAAGTAATGTCTCCGGGCCATTGTTTGAATTTTTCTCTTTAATACTTTTTTACTCACTTCATAGCCTCCACCATTGTTCTGAATGGACTGTTTAAGGAGGGTTCCATCCTCTAAAAGTAAAGCAATCAATAAAAGGGGAGATTTCCGATTGGCAGTAAAATAAAAGGTATAAACTTGTTTATTAACGATGATGTACTCCAGCTCAATCATGTGTTTGTCATAGAGGTAATTTTCGTAGTCAATGCTATTTTCTACAACCCCTCGGACGCTTATAATATTTACCTCCTTATCTAAATCACTAATGTTTATGAGTTATATTTTACCACTTAAGTAGGTATTTTGAAATGGATGTATAGATGTGCTAAGTCTTATCCTAATGAAAAGAAAATAGAACTGACCTATGCTAAGGTGAGTTCTATTGTCGTTTATTCGGAAATCACAAAAAAATGATTATTGGGCGCCTTTTATTTAGTAACAATCCCCTTTAACTCTTAGTAAAGTGTTTGATAATTTCATCAAAGGCATTATTGATCAGTCCTTGCTTATAGCTGTTGATAAAGTCACAAAGCAGAATTTCAATAACATCTTCTACATATACCGGCTCCTCATTCAATACTTCATACAAATCTGCTAAAAATATCTCTAATTTCAATGCTTGTCTCCGTTCAAGGTGTACACTGAGTTCCATTAAATTAGGTGTGGGAGTACACTTCGATACCGACCTCTCTTCATATATATGGTGATTAATAATCACAGCCTTCTTGTGATCCCTAGAAACTAGACCTCTGTAGATATATTCAGGGTCTGGATTCCGTCTTATACCTCTCAAAAAGTCCTCAATCAGAACATTTATAAGGTCGGCTACATCAAAATCATATTCGCTTTCCTCAGTTATATCTTCACAGAACATCTCAGTTCTTAAGTACACAGAAGTAGGAATTCTAAATGTGTATACATGTTGGTTGGGTGAAAAAACCTTATCGAAAATTCCGCCAAACAATTTTCCAAATGTGCTGCTTTGAGGAGATGAATGCCGTCTTATTACGGACTCATATAAACGAAATCTGTCATTATACATTCCGATCACCTTCAGCATTTACCATACCAATTAAGATTCTGTGGGCAGCTTGCTTCCGACTACAATCCCACTCAATTGTCCATGCTACGAGCATGTCCATAAATCCTTGTTCTAACTTTACGGGATATGACTTGTCTGAACCAGAAGGGTACGGTGTCTCAGGAAATGATATTTTTCTATAAAGTCCTTTCTTTATCATGTCAGTACAATAATTTGTTGGATATACTTTTTGAATAGTAGCAAGGTGCCTGATCTTTTTTCTCTGTTCCAGGGTTAAGGGAACCTTCACACTGAATTTTTTATCGCTACGAGTCTTTCTAGTCTTCTCCTTATCCTCTACACTTTTATCGGTTAGCTCCTTTTTTTGAATGATTTTTTTGTTGGGTGCGGCTGCTTTGTTGAATAACGGATTAATGGCCACGCTTCTTCTCCCCCTTCTCCTATTTTAAAATCAGTCACTTATCTTAGGGTCAAAAAGTTAGATAGTTAGATAGTTAATGATATTCAGGGGAGAGGGGGTATAGAACGTATAGAAAACTTAAACCTTGGACATAATGAAAATAAGATTATTTCACAAGGGAGAGGATTAAAAATGAAACAAAAAAAACTTAGAGACCAGGGCGTATCAAAAAAAGATATCATAGCTTTTGCTAAGCTTGGTAAAAAGAATCGCAAACGGACAGTTAAGAAGGTTACTATTTCACAATAATAGGAGTTCGTTATGTTTATATGGCCTATGTTATTGGAGAAAGGTGATCCCTTCACGTCAGAGGACTATTTTTTTCAGTGGAAGGCGGATGGGATCCGTCTAATCCTCTCGAGCATGAACGGAGAAATAAACGCATATACCCGGCACAAGACCAGTTGTATAAAGAGGTTTCCTGAGCTTGCAACATTAAAATTTAGGGAAGATGTGGTGTTAGACGGAGAATTGGTCTGTTTTGATCCTGAAACAAAAAAGGATAGCTGGGAGTTAGTTATGAGAAGATTCCAGATGACTAACGACTATAAGATTGCTGCAGCTATGAAGTCTTCACCAGTGATATTCCTGGTCTTTGATGTATTGTATTTAGGCGCACCTACCATGAATATGGAACTCAATGAACGTAAGGAAGTCCTTAAGGATGTAATTCCAGATTCGCCTTACATATCGACTATCCCATTTGTTGATACTGAAGGAGAGATATATTTTGAGCAGATTAAGAAATTTAAGCTTGAAGGTTGTGTAGCCAAGAGGAAGAGGAGTATTTATAGACCTGGTGAGCGGTCCTCCAATAGGGATTGGATAAAGATTATTAGGTATGAATACTACGAGGTAATGATCACTGGAATAAGAAAGCAAAAGTTTGGATATTTTTGTTCCTTTAGAACGGAAGAAGGATTAAAACCTGCGGGTGTCATCGAGTTTGCAACTAAGGACCAAAGACGGCAGATCGGTTGGAGTGAAATAAGTAAAGAAGACAATTTCAAGAAGATATTTCGTAGGCCAGTACCAGCCATTGTAAAGTCAAGAGGTAAAACTCATAATGGATTTCTCAGGACACCAATAATTCATTACCTGGATTAAATGAGTGGGTATAATAAAAGCCTAAAATCTTAGCCGTCGCAAGCGTAAGTAAGTTTTAGCCATAATCTAGCTTAAATATTGGATCAAGTTTACTTATAAGAAATTGCTCTTTAATCTAAAAAAACTACCTTAGGGTAGCAATTAGAAAATGATTCATTATTGAAACAAACCACTGAGGGAGTCTTTACCGTCTTGTACTGCTTTATCAGCTAGATCTTTCCCTTTCTCCCCCAGTAAATTCTTTGCCTTGTCGTCGACCTGTCCTTTTATATATTCTTTAGTCGCATCCTTTATCGACTGCTCTGTGCTTTTGCGCTCAGCCACGACAGGATTAAAGCCCCCGTCAGGCTGAACGTAGCCTGGCAAGCTCCACACATTTAACTTCTGCTGTCTTGCCTTCTTTTCCGCTGCTTTAAATTCAGGCAGCATGGTGATCCCAGGAGGTATTACGAATCTGATGATCGCTAACCCTTCCTCAAGGAGCTTTTCTTGCAAAATTTCTCCGTTAGGAAGCTGAACGTAAACAAGATGACGTTCATACTTATCCTTCTTGTTTCCTTTGTCATAATAAAGCTTTAGTTCAGTTCCTTTTGGCAGTAGCTCCTTTACCCGTTCAGTTGCTTTATCTCCCCAAGGCATCTTTTCTGTTGTCCATTCCGGAGAATCAATAAGAAGAAAACGTAACTTTACTTCTCTCTCTTCTGCCTCACCATCGACGATTTTAACTGCTATTGTGTCCCCGTCCACAACATGGGTTACTTCACCAATAAATGACCCTTCATCAATGGTCTCAAGTTTGTTCTTATCTGAAGTTTTAACACTTAGATCGTTTGTTTGAGTTGTGACAGGTGCCGCAGGAGCTTGTTGTTCCATCTCACTAATAGAACAACCAGTCAGAATTGAAATACCTAATATGAAAGGTAAGATACGTTTTTTCATTTATATTCCTCCTTTTAAATATTTCTTAATGTCTTATTAGAGACTTTAGCTATATAACGGAGACACTCCCTAATAGGGTATTGAATCAAGGACTTTGCCTGGCCAAAACGTATTCCTATTTCCTCTAAATGGTCTACGAGTTGCATAACCGTCCACTCACCGTCATGAATCTTATGAAAAGACTTTATTACGACCTTCTTCCACTCTAAAGCTGGGCTAAGTATGTATGCTTCACCCATTACTGTGTGGTTTATTATTCTGTCAATTTTCTCCCGTTTCTTTTTGATCTCAAGCTCTTCCTGATACAATGCAATCGCCTCCTAAACGCAAAAACCCCACCTGAAAACGAATATATGTGTATATTCGTCCAAGTGGGGTTTTCCCATTAGTTATTCTTTTTTTATTATATCATACGTAGACGCTTCATCAGATACCTTGTTTTAATCTTTCATAGGTGGTCTACCGTCACTCCAGAATTTAAATTGCATAGGCTGTTTTCCGTCACAATAGCGCTCTGGTGAAGCTTTAAGTGGATGTTACATAGGTGGTCCTCCATCAGAAAACGGGAACAAGACAATCACCTCACTGAAAATAGAATATGATATTAATATTTTAACATATATGTTTTATATTGGTGACATTTTCAGTGGGTTGGGAGGGTTACTGGTGAATCAAGTACAATCGTAGAAATCGCATGTTTGTAGATCATCTGTTGTCTCTTATTAAATTCAATTAGAATAGTAAAACCATCGAAGCCAATAATTTTCCCATTAATCTTCATCCCGCTAACTAAAAAGATTGTAACGGTTTGACCATTTCGCCTTGCTTGGTTAATTATATGGTCTTGAATAGAATTTGATTTCTTCATGTGCTTCTCCTTTCATATTATGACTGGTAGCTATTTACTTCAAGAGATCCTCCGCATAAAAGATTCCCGTAAGACCATCATTAAATTGGACAGTATATGAATTCCTGGCCATTGATTCATGGATACAGATAATCTCACCGATCTTATTAGCGAATGACATTAAATAATAGTAGTCCTCTTCGGTCCCTTCTTCTAAAAGAGGTGATTTTATTTTGACATGCTGGGACAACTGAAAAACTGTTGAGACACCCACTTCTTCAATAGTTAAATCGAACAAGTTAATTTGCTTCATGGCTCACGTTATATTCCAGTGTTGTTTTAGTGTGTGAATAATTAGTTCCTCCATAGTACATTTATCATCCGCTGCTTTTTTTCTAATGAAATCTTTCATCTCATTAGAAAAATATATAGTCATGGGTTCTAAACCAGTATCAATATATATTCCCTCAATATCCTCGAATATTTCTCCCGAAACCAAAGCCTCCATTAAATAGTTTATTTCTTCTTCAGTGAAAACAGTTATTAATGACGGTTTAACCTCCATAAGGATGTTATCCTTATCAAATTCCATTTTCATGTTAGACGGGCCGAGGTAGACGAGAAACTTTTCAATGATTTGGTACACAATCGATTGTAAGTCATAAGGTCGCACAAATTTAAATTTCGCATAGCCCTTGCGGTTAATATGATCTTTTTTATTGGCTATGTATTTTGGTGTGTATCCACTGTATAAAGCTACTTCAAGAGGGATTGTTTTGTTATTTATGGTGGATAGTTTAGGGTCCTGTTCCATTTCCATGATTCGACCGAAATCTTGAGATTCCTCATTATAAAAGCTTTGGAATAAAAAGTACTTATCATTGGAAAGTAAGTTTGTATTCTTTTTTTTGTATTGCTGCCATTCCTTTGATTCTAAGAATTGTTTAATATCGTTCTCTTGTAAGAAGTATTGCACTTTACCTTGAAAAGACCTCTTAATAGCAGGAAGTTTTGACTCATGTATGTACTTCATTAGAACATGGTAAGGAATATCATACTTTTTAGAAACTTTAAATGTAGTTATTCCTGGCTTAGTGATGCTTTCTTTAAATTGCTCTATTTCTTGTTTATCAAATAGTTTGGTCCTTCTCATTCTCCATTTATGATCGTAGATGGGATTGATTTTTTTATCTTTGATGTATTTGTAAACGGTCGGAAGACTTTTACCTAATATCTCTGCGACTTCTTGTGTAGTGACAAAATCTCTCTGTTCATTGTTCATTGTGAAAACATGACATCTCCTTCCTTCATGATTAAGTGAAATATTATTACTAATGTATTATATATTATAAACTATTTTACTAGATTTATATATTTTTAATTATAATTTATTTTTAGTTAAAACTATAATAACTTATGGGAATTTAAGTAATTAAAATAAGGTACAACAAATGTAGTATTTTTTGTATGTTGTAATATTCTATGTGATATAATTTTATAAAAGTATTTAGTAAATATTAATCACTAATAGTCAGTGAAATAAATATCTTGTCATTGGAATATTTGAGAAAAACTATTTAATTTGATAAGTTGGTGAAAATTATTATGTTTGATGTTCGGTTATCCTTGAATACAAAAGATAATGAATTAACTAATGTTTCTTCGCTTACAAGAGTTTTTATGGATACCTCTCAACTCCCAGAATTAATACAAAAAATGGACAATTCCGAAAAAGAGAATCGCTTATTATTTGAGGACTTTACTGATCATGAAATTCTCTATTATTATGTTCACTATAATAAAAACAGGGATCGTGAGAAAAGTCGTGCACCCGGAACTAAAAAAGAGTATTTGCGGGAGCTTTTAAAATTTGCTCATAATATCGTTTCATATGCTAGCACAATTGGTGTAGATATTAACCAAGTCCACGACCATTCTTTGTTTAAAAGTCTTTCGCCCAGACATATTGCCCGCTACCAAATATGGATGGAGAAGGAAGAACCTCTTCTTAACAATAAAATATCGTATTCTTCTTCTACACTTGCTCGTAAAAATACAATTATCAAAAGCTTCTTGGATTACCTTTACAAGAATAAATACATTAGCGTTAATTTAACGGAAAGAATGAAATCCTCTACTGTAAATGATTATGAGCGACCGAATCGAGATCTTGGACCAGGAGAGGTCATTCAGATTTTGGATTACTTTTATAATGAAGAAAGGCATCCAATTATGGCAGGGCTAATACACGTCCTAGTTACAACGGGAATTAGGAATTCAGAGCTTTGCAATGCTAAAATGAAGGATCTTAAGTATGATTCAATTGCTGCATCATATACTTTGAGTTTTAGAGCTAAAGGAAATATACAAAGAATTGTCCCCATTAAAAATAAAGTATATAGATCGATTGTCGAATATAGGAAAGCAAGAGGGCTAGACACTGTTCTTTCAAGCAATGATTCTTCACCTCTTTTACCGAATGCATACGGGAATGCATATACACGTTCATATCTATCTAAATACATAAAAGCATCTATTCTCAGAACAAACCTTTCCTTTCTTGAAAATCGAGAAAACCCAATTACGCCTCATACTTTTCGTCATGCATTTGCAGTTATTTCTTATCAATCGGGTGCGGATATCTATACCATACAAAAAAGTCTGGGACATGAATCATATCGAACTACGGCTATTTATCTTCAAAAAATACTCGATCTTAATCAAAATGCCATCTATTCATGGGATCAAGGTGCTATGAAGAAATACGTTTAATAGAGGGCACATACCAAGGGGATTTAAAAAGGAGAGAAGATGTTGTCATCTTCTCTCCTTTTCTATTTGAAAGTTTCACTAATAAATACGTAAGGTGAATACAAACTAAATGCAATTTTTTCTATATCCAACCGTTAGAACTGAAACGCACCATTCTTTATTATTAAAACTTCATCTCCGTTTTCCTTTATCGCTAATACGTTCATATCTGGTGTACCGAATGATAGATTGACAATTAAAAGAGATTTATTTAGGCCAGCGCCCTTTAATTCTTGCCGCGATAGATTACTTCCATTTTTTAAATTTGATGGTGATGCATTGCCTATGCCAATATGACAGGATGTATTTTCATCAAACAATGTATTGTAAAAAAGAGTATCCTCTTGAGCGAGGGGAGAATTATTAGAGACCAAGGCAATTTCCCCTAAATAATGAGAACCTTCATCTGTTTCAATAATCCCTTCCAGCACATCTTTTCCTGTTTTGGCATCATAAGTTGTAATCCTCCCATCTTTAAAACTGAGAGAAATATCATTGATAACACTTCCACTATAGACTTGGCTTTCTATAATATTATAAATAGTTATTGCTTCGGGTTGGAGCCCCATGTATACAGGAATCATCCACGCATATATTGCTTATAGTTTGCAAACAGCTGGACCCAACTTGGAGGTGAGCAAGTTGCAACATTTATAACCATAATGCTTATACCGGTTACTCTAACCGACAATAGAGTTTGGTACTGGCAATCAAAAAAGGTTAAAACCGCTACTTCCCTTGAAATAAATAAAAGGCTTATAGCAAACACAGCTATTTGGGCAATTCGATTTCAAATTGCCATTATTTATTTGAATTCAACAATAGCTAAACTTGGAGAAAAAGATTGGATTAATGGGACAGCGGTCTATTATTATTTACAAGATCCAATGCTAGGCAAACTAACGGCGCCTATACTTACAACCCCATTAGTTGCACTACCGACTTGGGGAACTTTAAATTTACAATTTTTCCTGTTCGCAGCGCTAAGGGAGGTCTAATCTTATGGATTTGTTTTATACGTGTTAAACAATCGTTCACGCCCAGGCTTAGCACTCACTTCGGTCCGATTACGTTTTACAAACACCTTATAAGAATTATATACGATAAAAAGAAAGCCTTCTCTTATTAAGAAGACCTTCTTTTCCATCTTATTCTTCATTAATCGTAATAGGTTCACTTGCTTTATGACTTGATTCTCCATGCCCTGGTCCAAATAAGTTTAAAATTACAACTCCTGCAAGAATAAGTACTATTCCTGCAATGCTAGCCATGTTAATTTTTTCTTTCCAAATTAAAACTGAAATGATAGTAGTAAAAACAATACCCAATCCTGACCATAATGCATACGCAGTAGTTAAGGGAATGGTTTTCAACGATATTGCTAAAAAGAAAAAACAAATAACGAAAGATACAAGCACCCCTATTGTAGGAAAGAGTTTTGAAAAACCTTCAGATGCTTTTAATAAAGAAGATCCAATAAGTTCTCCAATTATAGCAAGTGCTAAATATAAATATGACATTATTATACTCCCTCCTGAATCATGGTCATTAATTCTTCAAATACTTGTTTTTTTAGTTCTTCATTTAATGGTGCTATTCCAAATATTTCAGAGAACCAAAGACCATCTATTGATAATCTTGCGATTGTTATTTTCACCGGATCAATTCCATCGTTTATTAACTTTGTATGCAAAATATTGTATTTCTCTCGAAACTCAGCTAATAAGTCTGGATTAATAAACATTGCAGCCGTTAATGCGGAATTTAGTTTATTATTTGCTAAATCAGAAAATGTTGTTTCTAAATAAGCTCTACTCCATTTTCCTAATGGATTATTATCTTTATTAACTAACATATCGAGGCATTCAAAATAATAATTTGTCCAATCTTCCACCATTCCTTTAATTAAGGCTTCCTTGCTAGGGAAATGATATAATAATCCACCTTTGCTTACACCAGCTCTTTGGGCTACAGCTTCTAATGTGAGTTTAATAACGCCTTCTTCTTTAACAATTTCAGATGCAGCAGTCAATATATACTTTTTTTTATTGGTATTTTTTGAAATAGTCATAATTACCTCCATAACTTCGATATTATTTACTGTACCGTCTGGACGGTTTTTTGTCAATAATTGAAATTGCCCGCGATTTTTATGTTTCATAGTAATTTCTTGACCACAGTAAGGAAGACCAACCCTGGTCCGGGTGGTCGAAGGAATCCACCATACTGCGCCAGCAAGTTCTTTAGTACTTTAAGGAGAGAGCAACGACAACCGGTTCATAACGAAGGACAGTGGGGAGACTCGTAGCACACGAGGAAGATAATAAAGTAAAAAAGCCTTGCTGATTATACAGCAAGACTTGGAAGTTAGTGCGCTACATACATAACACCGAATTGATACGGCCACATTGTTCTACAGATCTTTAAAAGTCCTAGAATTTTTTGTTGTTTCTTGAATAGGAGGACTGTCTGCTGTTTTCTTCTTTAAAGCCAGTACCCAGTCAATCAATTGGTCGCGATCAACCAATCTGACATGATTTGAACTCGCTAGCCTCTTTGCTGGCTCAGTGAAGAAACTGTTGGTGATGACCCAACACTCATCCGCGCTGTAATGGCTTTTAGCTGAAGCAATCTCTTGCACGACCTTAATGCCAACGAGCTGGGTGGAGCCTGCAACCGAATGATCAACGGAGGCTAGGAAAATGACCGAATCCTTATCACGTAATAGCAATAAGCTTCAATCCCATAATGACGGCTACAATAATCTCGAGACGCTTGTGCCCATACGTATTTACATAGGCGGTTGCCTTATGGCCAGGATAAACGCAATCAATAAGTCTTTATGAGCCATAGAATCGCTTTACACATGCCATGCGATGAATAAGAGCGCCAGGGAGTTGGTGATGAATCCACCGATTGCTTTAACGAACATGCAAAGGGTATATCCACTTTGTTCACAATCAATCTGGATAGAACGAAACAGCCCGGCAGTCATCGAGCTGTGTTCGTTCACTTGCTCCTGCCCTTCACGAGACGCAGAGCATTCAGAATTACGATAATGGCAGCACCCGTGTCGCTTAGTACGGCCAACCATAGTGTCAACCATCCGGGGAAGATCAACGCAAGTGCAACAAATTTAACAACCAGAGAAAACCAGATGTTCTGCTTGATAATGCTTAAAGCGCGCTGACTCAGGTTAATGGTATGTGGGAGTTTATCAAGGTTATCTGCCATTAACACGATATCAGCGGTTTCCATGGCAGTATCCGTCCCTGCTCCTCCCATGGCAATGCCAAGATCAGCTGTTGCAAGTGCCGGAGCATCATTGATTCCATCTCCGACCATAGCTACATGATATCCTTCACGTTGAAGCTGCTTGATGACATTCACTTTGTCTTCTGGCAGCAATTCTGCATACGAACGATCAATGCCAGCTTCCCTTGATACTAGCTGTGCGGTCTTGGGGTTATCACCTGTTAACATGACTACCTGATTGATTCCGGCTTCTTTTAAAGATGAAATCGTCTCGACCGTATCTCTTCGAATGGTGTCGGCCACTGCAAGGATCCCCAGCACATCATCTTCATGACCGATGATGACCACGGTCTTCCCTTCATTTTCAAAGGTATTGGCCACCGTCTCTGCTTCTTCAGTCAAACCATTAAGCTCGCGAAATAAACGGACACTCCCTGCGATATATTGTGTGCCCCCGATAATGGCTTTCACACCTTTCCCGGTAATGTTCGTAAAGGAACTTCCCTCTCTTCCGCTTATCCCCCTTTCAGAGGCATGCTTTACGATGGTTCTTGCAATGGGGTGAGTCGAATGCCCTTCTAATGTCATCGCAATGGACAGTAATTCTTCTTCTGTTCCTTCGAATACTTTGATTCCGGAAACATTAGGCTTTCCTTCGGTCAATGTGCCTGTTTTATCAAAGGCAATTGCATTAATACCGGCTGCCTTCTCAAGAAATGTACCACCTTTGATCAAAACACCATACTTTGCAGCGCTTCCTATGGCAGAAACGATTGCGACCGGAGTCGATATCACCAGTGCACAAGGACAAGCGACGACCAACAGTTCCAGTCCTCTGTAGAACCATTCACTCCAGGTCCCCATTCCCACTAATGGTGGAATGACCATGACCACCACAGCAAGAACAAAGACGATGGGGGTGTAGATGGACGCAAAGCGGTCAATGAATGCTTGAGTAGGGGCTTTTTGGTCTTGAGCCTCTTCCACTAGATGAATGATTCTGGCGATTGTTGTATCTTCTACAAGCTTCGTGACTTTGACTGCCAATGAACCATTTTCGTTGATGCTTCCAGCATAGACTATGTCACCTATTGTTTTATCAAGAGGGATGGATTCTCCCGTAATAGGAGCTTGATTGACACTCGATTCCCCACTGATAATCTCTCCATCCAATGAAATCCGTTCACCAGGCTTCACCACCATGATCTCCCCAATTGCAACGGCTTCAACCGGTTTTTTCTTGATTTCACTTCCCTCTTGGATCCAAGCTTCTGTGGGCGCCAGGTTCATAAGGCTACGGATGGAATTCCTCGTCTTTTCAATCGACATGGTTTGTAGAGCCGTTCCCAATGCAAATAGCCAAACAACCGTCGCCCCTTCCAACCATTCTCCAATCAATGCCGCGCCGATTGCTGCAGCAGACATGAGAACGTTCATATCAAGGGAACCGCTGCGAATTGAATAATAGGCACTCCTGACGGGCTTATATCCACTGATCAGCATGGAAAAAGCATATAGCATCGTGATGACCAAATCCGGCACACCAGTGAAAGATCCCCCTAGGCCGAGGGCAATCAAGATCCCCGATGTGATAATCGTCCCTTTCTCCTGATTGTTCCCTTTTGGCCTGTTTGCATCATGTCTGGAACGAATCGACGCTTTAAACCCTATTTTTGAAACTTCCGAGATGATTTCATCCACACTATTGTCGTGAACCACCTCCATTTTCCCTGTGGAAAAGTGGACAGAAACATGATGGACCCCGTTGATGGATGACAGGTGGTTCTCGATGCTTTTGGCACAACTTCCACAGTCCATCCCTTCGACATTGTAGGTCTTGGTATTCTTATTCTCCACTACGGGATCCAGGGCGTAGCCGAGCTTTTCTATCGTGCTCTCTACCTCATTCCGATCTGCTCCGGATCCCGCACTGTATCTAAGTTTCCCCGTGCTATAATTTACATGGATATCCTCGACCCCCTGCAATTTCCCCAAAGCTTTCTCAATCGAGAGGGCACAGGACGGGCAGTCCATCCCGGATACCTTATACTCCTCAAAGACTGGTGCCACCTTCCCTTGACGCATCTCACTCCTGTCTTCCCCACAAGTATCAATGGTGCAACATGACTGCTGGAGAGGAAAATCAACGTCCGTATCCGCGCAACAACCTTTTCCCGACTTTTCTTGGGCAAGCAGGATTTCACTCTTATCGCCTTTCTTCTTATCCGGCGATCCTCCACAACATTTATCGGCCATTCATTTCCATCCCCTATACAATATGATTACGGCAACAGGCTACATCACTTTGTACTTCACCCAAGACTGCATCAAACATCGTTAACAGATTTCTAACGTTCTCATTGCTCAAGCGATAATGGACATATTTCCCATCCTGCCTTCCAACAATCAAACCGCACCCCTTTAAACATGAAAGGTGCTGAGATATGCTGGATTGACTTCCGTTAAGCTCCTCCACAAGCTGCGTCACCGTTTTCTCATCTTCTTTAAGCGCTTCTAAAATTTGAATTCTAAGTTTATGAGCAAATCCCTGTAGAAATTTAACCTTGATATTCAAATCGAAATCGACCTGATTCAAACAACCCACTCCTTTCACATTAGAAAATCCTAATATGTATGATTAACATATTACAGATCTCTAATATGTGTGTCAAAATAAAAAAAAAAACATATACCGATGTTTTTCATTCAAACCTATTCATTTTTTTTAATTTGTCTTCCGTATTCAACATGATGTTCGAGTTATCCAAATTTGCTCGCATCCTCATCATTCGGTTCTGAATGCTACATATCGTTAAGCTGAACTTCCACACATATGTGGCTCTACTTGAAACTAATTAGAACTAATAATATCAGCGTCTGTACAAAGGGATTGAGTTGCAGCATTGAGTAGAGGGAAAATTCTGCAGCTGAAGGTTGCCTACAAAAAGCACAAAAAGACAGGGATTGGATTATGTCCCTGTCTTTAACGATTATTTCTGCCGTTTAGTATAAATGGAGGTTCTATTAGGAAGAGAATAGTATTAGTTGGTTGTTTTACGCATGATGAAGTTAGGGACTAATCGAATGTACATGAGCTCAACGGCAAGTTCTACGATGGTTTGAGTCACAATGATCGCTGCAACTAACGTGTTCATAGTATCCGGCAAGGCCAACGCAAGTGGAAGAACGACAAGTGAGTTCCGTGTGGATCCACTGAATATTAGGGCACGACCTGAACCGATATCAAGCTTAAACCATTTTGCTATTACCTTAGAGATGAACGGCATAATGATCATAAAAGCAATATAAATAGGAATTACTTTGATAATCAGATTGATGTCTGCTGACACTTTCCCAATTTGAGATGCTACAACGACAAATAGGGTAAGGGCCATAAATGGGACTGGGAGCCATGCAGATAGGTCAATCATTCGAATCCCTGCTCTTGATTTTTTTGCTATGATCTGCAAAGCGATGGCCAGTCCTAAAGGGATCACAATCAGGCCAAGAAATGCTTCTAGGAATGGAGCTGGATCTACAATCGTTACTGCTTCACTCCCGATAAACAGGATTAAGTACAAAGGTAATAGCAACATTTGGGTAATAAAAAGAATAGGTGTAGAAATCAGGATGATCTTTTCATTTCCTCTCCCCAAAGCCGTAAACACAATGACATAATCAATGCAAGGTGTAAGTAACACTAAATAAACACCTAGCAGTAGTGGCGGATAGTCTGGTAGGAACCTAGCTAGGAGCCATACCACAACGGGGACGGCGACAAAGTTGACTGTAAGTAGTGCCCAGATAAAACGGCGATTTGCAAACGATTCCTTTAATGAAGTGAATGGTATCTGGGAGAACATACTATACATCAAGATAGCAATAACCAGAGATATGGTCACATCCAATTTTGCTCCTAGATTCGGGGCCACTAATCCAAATCCAGCTGCCACTAGTAGTACAATGACATAAAGCCAGACTTGATTATTTTCTAGTTTCTCTCGAGTAACTATGATTTGAATACACTCCTTCATTTCTTTGCGTGAAGCGATTAGTTGTTTTTTGGAGGTAAAGTCTCTCTCCATACTATCATAGCTAGTGGTAAACTCCATTCAATACAAAATACCGCACATTTAGGCGGGCAGCGTCTCTTTATAGATGGAAACCAATTGAATCCCTCAATGACGGTCCCTTTTTTCCCCTACGTTGACGACAATGGTTTTATATAAGATTGTCTAAAGCCGTAGCGTACAATACAGCTTTGCCACTTGTGGTGCAGCCGTTGCAGACAAACAGTTCATTCCCCTGGTTTAGCTAAAGTGGCATGAACTACTCGAACATCGTGCTCTCGCCCAGTGAACGGGCAAAGGAAGTACACAGTCGATGTCCTGGATCAGCTACCATTCATTAAGACAGCTCAGCAAGCAGGTTTTAGTAGTCAAGAGATTAATATTTTTCCTCCTCATAGATGGAGAGAAATGGCTCGATCCAAGTGTGCCGAATTGGAGGATCAACAGAAAACCATAGAAGAAATGCCGGAGATCAACGGATTAAAGTATACATGTAAAACGTGGTCAGAGTGTTTTACGAAAGCAAATCCAACCGGCACTTGTGGATAACTATCAAAATATCGGCGCCCGAAACAACCGTGTTTTGGGCGCTATTTTAAATAGTGAACCGATAAATGTTTACTCCACCTTTCCCTTTGATGGAGTAGAGAGGGCTTCAGACTGTATCAGTTTCTCATAAATGTATTCAGCATCATTCCCTACTCCCAGTAATAGCGCAGATCCCCTTCGGAATTGCCAAGGAAGGCCCAGAAAATAAAGGCCCTGTTCCTTGGAAATCCCCCGAATATGAATAGGTTTACCGAGTTCATCCACTACCCTAGGGAGGCTTATCCAATCGTAATTTTGTCTATAGCCAGTCGCCCAGATAATATTAGAGACATCCAGCTTACTGCCATCTTCCAGTATGACTCGTCTTCCTTTAAACCCATGAAACCGGCTTTTTATAATGACTTTCTCTTCTTTTATCAGGTTTACTAACTCCTTACCAAAGATGGGATCAGGCTGGTTTTGAATGTATTTGCCCAGTCTTGATTCTGAAGTAACGGATAAAAGGCCTAAGCGTTTAAACCACCGAAAAATGCTTTTTCCTGCTACCTCTTGGGGCAAAAACCTCATTCTTGATCCCAAAGATAAATACACTTTCCTCGTTTTTGAAAGTTCCACTGCAATCTGAGCACCTGAATTGCCTCCCCCACGACCAAAACAGATCCAGGCTCAAGCTGGGAGGAATTTCGATAATTCGAGGAATGCAGGTGGGTAAAGGGAACAGACTCACTTTGATTTAGAGGGATGTTAGGCGTATGAAACGGCCCTGTCGCAATGACAACTTGCTTCGATAAAAGTGTGTCCCGTTCTGTCCTGACATGAAACATCCCATTGTGTTTCTCCAATTTTAACACCTTGGTACTTAGTCGTAGGGGGAGATTGAATGTCTGAACATACTCTGCTAAGTAAGAAGCAATCTCCTCTTTACCCGGATACCCATCCTCATCTCCATTAAGTGCCAGTCCGGGAAGGGATGACATAGACCGGGGTGTAAAAAGCTTCAAAGAGTCATACCTTTTCCTCCAACTCTCGCCAACATCTCTTGACTGATCAATGATCAGGAAGGACTGGTCCGACTTGGTTAAATAATATCCCATAGCCAGTCCTGCTTGACCAGCACCAACGACAATGACATCATACATGTAAATTCCTCCATAACGAATTATTATATGCGTATATATTCATATATTAATACTTTATGGATTCAATGTATATACTAACCTCCGTTTAAATACAATTGATTTCGTAAATTTAAATAACTACATTTCGCAGTATCACTCAACATACGATTAAATTGTTGAAAATATGTACTATTCTGTCGTTTAAGCGCAACCAAACAGTTGCTATGATAAAGCTAGCCTAAAAATCTTGTATAAGGGGTGCTCAGTATGAAGAAATCGCCAATGAAGATGATCGTTCTATTAACGATTGTGGTCTTTTGTCTCTTGGCAGCAATCGTAGTTTTAAACAACAAAGCAGAGAACAAAGATGAAACATTGGATACCCACCCAGATGTAACAGGACAACCCTTACACGGGGAAAGGGACGCCCCTGTGTCCATCGTTGAGTTTGGTGATTTCAAATGTCCTGCATGCAAGGCTTGGGGGACACCATCTACCCTCAATTGAAGAAAGACTTCATTGATACTGGGAAAGCAAATCTGTCCTATGTCAACGTGCTCTTTCATGGTAAAGAATCTACACTGGCTGCATTGGCCGCAGAATCGGTTTTAGAGAATGATCCGGATTCTTATTGGCGCTTCCAGGAAGAAGTATTCAAAAATCAGCCAGAGGACAATCACGATGAAGCCTGGATTACGGTTGAGAAACTAATGGAGATCGCCGGTGAAACGACTAGCATGGACCTTCAAAAACTTCAACAGGATATCCAACAACAAACATTCAAGGATCAATTAGACGTAGATACTTCACTGGTGGAAGAGTTCAACATTGAAAAAACGCCAACGATTATCATCAACGGTGTAATGTTAGAGGATCCATATGATTATGATAAGATCACGTCCCTGATTGAAGAAGGGCAGAACTAGATGAATAAAATTGAAGAAACTACATTTTGGCTGTACACAGCATGGCTGGTTTCCATCATTGCTACCCTTGGCAGCTTGTATTTCAGTGAGATAAAAGGGTTTGTCCCGTGTGAAATGTGCTGGTATCAGCGGATATTCATGTATCCACTGGTCCTCATCCTTGGTATTGCAACTTTTCAGAATGATCTTGGTCTAAGAAAAATCGTGCTTCCGATGGCCATCATCGGAGGCACGATCTCCGTACTTCATTATCTGGAACAAAAAGTTGATGGATTTGGTGGAATTAAGCCCTGCGCGAACGGGGTTCCATGCAATGTGCAGTATATTAATTGGTTTGGATTCATTACCATTCCGTTCTTGGCTCTGACTGCTTTTACTCTAATAACCATTTTTATGCTGTTATCGTTTAAGGGAACGAAGAAATAATCGGATACACTACTGATAAGGTGACTCGGTATCACCTTATCAATCGTGCATCTATCCTTAGTTTGTTGTTCGGATATGGGAGGTAAGATTATATTGAAACGACTTTATACTATTTTGATTGTAACTCTGACTATGGTAGCCGCCATTATATTCATTCCTTTCACCTCTTCTCCTTCTAATTCCAGTAGGGTAATTTTGGATCATGATCAGAAAACGTACATTGCACCTTCCTGTTTTAATCAAGAGACGGCCTCAAACTTTCTTGAAGAAACGACATGGGAGGCAGCAAGTAAGTCTAACTACATTGCAAATTCCACTTGTTCAAAAGAAAAATTTGAGCCGGTTCATTGCTCAATCTATACATTATTGAATCGCTTGTAGAAAAGTTGTTTTCTCCCATTTGTCCATAACCGAGCGCTTAGTTGCACTTGACTTATGTAAGTTCTCATTTTTATTATATATGAATATATAATCATATAATAATATTTTAGGTGTTGAGATTTATTCAGGTCATGCTGAGAAAGCACTTTCGCCTTTGAAAAGATGATTATTCTCTTGAAAAAGGAGGTCATTTGTATGGCACACGATCATAGCAACCACTCTCACAATAGCAATACAAAAACACTTTTGATCTCATTTTATTATCATTACACTATACATGGCGGTAGAAGCAATCGGTGGATATGTCACTGATTGCCTGGCCCTTCTATCTGACGCTGGACATATGCTCAGTGATTCCCTCTCTCTAGGAACCGCGTTAATAGCATTCAAATTTGGAAAAAAGCAGCGACCTACAGCAAGACTTACGGTTACAAACGTTTTGAGATTCTTGCTGCTACCCTAAACGGACTTACGCTGATGGGAATTGCCCTCTTTATCTTTTATGAAGCGTTTAAAAGGTTCACCAAACCGCCGGAAGTGGCAACAGGCGGCATGCTCCTCATTTCTGTCATTGGTCTTCTCGTTAATATGTGTTGTTGGAAAGACCATAGCAATTCCGAAGAATATCTTTCCCTCCAAAACTCCCTCGGATGGTATTTGACTTCCCTTTTGTTTGCCATCCTGATCTCCAGGTTTGAACAAAAACGACGATAATGGCATTGGAGAGGAATAACCAGTATTTGTTCTTGATCCCACATATCTTGTTTGGATTTACTGCGTTTGTTTAGGGACTTTGCGGGGTATTGGTGGTTGGCTTTTCATCAACCATATGTTATTAACTTTGCGGAAAATCTTAAAAAACCTCGCGTAAAAGGAGTTATTGCCAAAGCGGCAGTGAATCATCTTCTACGCCAGGTGGGATGGTATCATTTAGGGACTACAAGCCATATTCATGACAGGATAATCTATATACTCGCAGCCTCTATTGGCCATTTGTTTGATGACCCGCTTATCATAGTCGTCCCTATCCTTTTTTAGAAAACCTGTACCATCATCATATCCTTGTTCACAGGAAGAATGACGAACAGCGACCAGGTGTTAATTGGATTCAGAGAATGCTAAAATGGTTAAAGACCTTCCTGATAAAAGATTATAGAAAGTCTTGGACATAAATGTCATCGCACCTCTTCCCATAAAGAACACTTTCTTCAAAAAAACCTTAGAAGACAGCGTTCAAAATTTATGATCTCAGTTACCGAGTTCATCACTATATATTGTTTTGTTTAACCCTTAAATCGTACACTATTTATGAATAAATAATATACCCCAATAATAAACCCATTGCCGAAGAAGGAACTGATTCCTTTCACACGCGATGGAATTCTGTCTGAATAATATATCGCTGAACAGCTCTTTGGCATCCCGATAAAGGTAGACTTTGAGGTGAGAAGGGCCGACCTCTTGAGAAGCCTTCATAGGATTTATAGACCTGCTTCTTATCGTTATTTCATGGGTTTCGTTGCGTACAGTGATGTTCCGCCTTGAAGATGTCAGACAAGAGGAACACATACATAGCAGAACGCAGGGCCGACCTGCTTCGTGTGAGGAAAGGATGTTGAACCATGGTGAGCATAAAAGATGTAGCAGAAAAGGCGAACGTTGCGAAAAGTACCGTTTCCCTTGTCATCAATAACAATGGCTATGTTTCAGAGAAGACAAAGGAGAAAGTGGAGAAGGCCATGAGGGAGCTGAAATACGTCCCCAATCAGTTGGCCAAAAACCTATCCATCCGTAAATCGAATCTGATCGGGATTGTCATGCCCGATATCCTCCATCCCTTCTTCTCCACCTTTATCAAGCATGTCGAGAAGGAGCTGTACGATAAGGGCTATATGACGATGGTGTGTGGATCCGTAGGCAGGAACCATGTCGAGAAAGAGTACATCGAGTGGCTCAACCGGAGTACGATGGATGGAATCATCATGGGTGCCCACAGCCTGGATATCAGTCATTATGTCGGGACGGATCGGCCCATCGTAAGTCTGGATCGCTTTTTGAATGAGCGAATCCCAATGGTCTCATCCAATCACCATCAAGCAGCAGAATTGACCATCGGGCGATTGGAGAGAAGCGGGTGCACCCATGCCGTCCAATTCGTAGGATCAAGGAAGTATAATCTTGGAAGTGATACCTATGTGGAGCACTGCAAACGGATGTTTGAAGAGAAAGGCCACCGCCTCGATTTCTTTGAAATGGACTCCAATACATTCACCCTCGAACAATATATGAAGGCCGCCTCAACGGCAATGGACAAGCATAAAGGGGCAGATGCATTCATCGGGTCGGATCTCGTCATCTCCCAATGCCTTAAGATTGCCACGGAGAAGGGAATCCGGGTACCTGATGACCTGAAGCTGATCGCCTTCGATGGCACCTATGTGACGCGGATAACGTCCCCTGTCATCACCGCGATCGTCCAACCCATCGAGAAGCTTGCGAGCCTAGCCACCGATGCCCTCATCCATCAGATCAATGGAAACCCCATAAGAGAACGCCATATGATCCTCGATGTATCCATCCAGGAAGGGGAAACCACCCTCTGATGAAACGCTTCCAAAAAAAGATTGACAGTAACATTCAACGGTGATAGATTTTTAAATGTAAAACCGGTTCGATATCCACTGGTTTTGCATTTATTTTACTCTTGTATAAAACCGGTTCGATACATTGAAAGGGGATGCGTTTCCATGAAAAAAGATCCAGTCATAACGGCAAAAGGCGTCATTGCGGCGCTGGGAGGAGCAAACAATATCCTCTCGGCCACACACTGTGCCACCAGACTTCGCGTGGAAGTTCGCGACGCTTCACGAGTTCAAGAGGAGAACATCAAAGAGTTGGATGGCGTGGCAGGCTATTTCGAACAGAATGGCCAGCATCAGGTGATCCTGGGAACAGGGTTCGTCAACAAAGTCCACCTGGAAGTGACCCGACTTCTAGGACATGCCCCTCCCTCGTCAGACCAAGTTGAAAAGCCTAAAGGCACGGCATTTCAACGTATAACCAAGGACATTTCCGATATCTTCATCCCCATCATCCCGATCCTCCTTGCCACAGGAATCCTGATGGGGCTACAAGGCTTATGGGTCAACGGATTCGGCTTCTCTATGAGCAAGAATGTAAGCGTTATTTTCTCCGTATTGACCGAGACGGCCTATGTATTCATTCCTGTCCTGGTCTGTTGGTCGGCGAATAAGAAGTACGGGGGATCACCGATTATCGGAATCGTTCTCGGCTTGATGCTTGTCTCCCCCATCCTCCCTAACAAATGGGATGTGGTGAACGGAGCTTCGGATCCCCTCCTCTTCCCAATCGGTCCCATCGACTTAACGATCGTCGGCTATCAAAGTTCAGTCCTGCCAGCTCTGTGCATGGGGATCGTGGCAGCCCTTCTTGAGAAGAAGCTGAACAAAGTCATACCAGATCTCGTCAACATGCTCTTCGTGCCATTCCTGACGGTTTCGATTTCTCTATTGACTGGTTTGTTTCTAGTAGGACCTATCCTTTCTCTCATCGAAAAAGGATTGACCGACCTGATCTTATATAGCTTGACCCTCCCATTCGGAATCGGTGGGATTGTCTATGGGGGCGGAATTCAGCTCCTATGCGTGGTTGGCATGCATCACACGGTGACGCCGGTCATTGTCAGTATTTTCGCACAGACCGGCCTTGATTACATCAACCCACTGGGCACGGCCGCGATCGCCGGTCAACTGGGAGCTGGACTTGCCGTTGTCATGATGGAGCGCAACAGGCGCAAACGTAGCAAGATGGTACCAGCATTGGTTCCTGCATTATTCGGGATTTCAGAGCCCGTCATGTATGGGCTGACCTTCCCCACGTTAAAGCCATTCTTCATGGGGTGCTTGGGCGGGGCAGCCGGGGGTGCGTTCGCCGGCATCATCCAACTAGCCGCGAAAGGCACGGGGGCTTCCATGATCCCCGGAGCCCTCTTATACCTCGAGGGTGGACTGCTTTCGTACTTGTTTGTCCTTGTCATCTCCATATCCGTCGCCTATGTCGGAACAGTTCTCATCACGGCGCGCGATAGGAAAAAACAACAACTTGAACAACAAACTGCTTGATAGCGAGGGATACCATGAATTTTATCGATTTTTCCAATCGTCAGAACAGGAATGTGCGCTTGACGGACGTATCCGATGACTACTTGAATGCGATTCGTGAGCTAGCGAAGAATGACCCCTATTATCCGGGGTATCACATCGCTCCGGAACATGGACTATTGAATGACCCGAACGGCTTGTACCAAGATGAAGAAGGCTTTTTCCATCTCTTCTATCAGTGGTTCCCCATCGGACCTGTTCACGGGTTGAAATATTGGTACCATGTCTCGACGGAGGATTTTATACACTACCGTGATCACGGGTGCATGATCTCCCCCGATCACCCGGATGATCATGAGGGCTGCTACACGGGAATGGCCTTGAAAGATCAAGGGAATGTTCATCTGTTCTATACCGGAATCAAAGGAGATGACAAGATCCCCACCACCCTTCACGCGCAGATCAAGGACGGGGAGCTGACGCCCAAACAGGCCATCGCTCGTTGGGATCCCACCGTTTCGACGCTTAACTACCGGGATCCATTCGTTTATCAGAAGGACGGGAGCTATTACATGCTCGTAGGTGCCGAGGATCTTCAGCACAAGGGAATCATCATGCTATACAAAGGGGAGTCCCCGACCGAATTCACCTACTTGGGCAAGCTTGAACTGATGGATCACTATTTCGGCTATATGATCGAGTGCCCGAACTATTACGAGGAAGATGGGAAGGGCATCCTGATCTTTTCCCCACAGGGGATTAAGAGCCCGAATCGATACGATTATCGCAACGTCTTCTCCGTCGTTTATGCCGTCGGGGCTACGATCGATCCCGACACCCTTCAGTATGACCATAATACATTCTACGAGTTGGATAAAGGTTTCGACTTTTATGCACCGCAGGTCTTTAAAGATCGGAACGGACGCCGAATCCTATACGGCTGGCTCGGTAACTCGAAAAGTCCCTATCCGACAGACGGGAACCAATGGGCTCACATGCTCACGATCCCGAGGGAAGTGACCGTTGAAGGGGACAGATTGAAACAGTGGCCGCTTAAGGAACTTCACCAGCTCAGGGAAGAATCAATCCGCATCGAGGGGGAACATTTCCTTCAGACGAGAAGCCTTGAACTACGTTTCCGTGTCAGCAGCTCATTCCAGATCACCCTATCCAACGGACGAGGCGAATCACTCACCTTCCAATCTTCGGATGGCGAATATACCCTTGATCGTTCGAAGACCACCATCCTCTACAATGAGCGTTACGGGCAAGTGAGATACAGCAAGCGCCTGAATCCTGAAGAACACGAAGGGTGCCTGTATCTCGACCGCTCAAGCATAGAACTCTTCTTGGACGGTGGCCTGACCGTCTTTACGGGACGATTCTTCCTTGAAGACTTCGATCGGATCGAAGTGTCAGGAACAGAAGGGACACTGTATCCATTGAGTGGAATTTGTATCCAGAAAGAATGATGAATCGATTTCAGCACAGTATGACATGGGTACAAGTAAAACCTAACGGCTTCTAATAGGACAAATAATAAAGAATTAATAGTTCCTAAAAAGGACTGTTCCATACACCCAATTTGAAGTTCCACAAGGTAAACAAGGGGTTCCCCACCCTAGTAGAACCAGGCATCCTTTTCAAAAAGAATGACCTGGTTTTATAAATATAATCTGTGTTAGCAAGAGATTTTTCTGTAATCAAAAACAATTACGTTTACGTAATTGTTTTTGATTACAGAAATAATTACTATTTCACGACTACTCCGATTAAAGAAGGCAGATTTATACCCTTTAACTAGAGGTGGCCTTGTTCTTTCAAGCTGTAATAGTCTGTTTTCGCGTTGACGATCAAGTGATTAAACAATTCCCTCTCTCATAAGCGAAGTTGTTACACTGAGGAGAAAGAAGGAGGAAAGTTCAACTGCACCGGATGGGTCCAAAACCGCATGTCTCCCGCCTGAGCCGCAGAGGGATAAATGACTAAAAGTCGGCACGTTAAAACGCCCCTCTTTCACAATGAAAGAGGGTACTGTTGGAGGCGGTTCGGTGCACTCAGTCACACGTCCCGGTATAAGCTTCAATGTGCATGGGAGATACAATGTCTCCTGTACTAAATGTAATTGCGTGCTCACAGATGGAAATTCTTTTTTTACCTTTTAAAAACCCTAACATATATCCCTTATTGGCTGTCCACCTGAAATCAACCCTCGAATTATAATGAAATTATAGCATTATCAATAAAAATTAGATTTTTTAATAATGAGAAAGACCTTCTATTAATAAGGATATGTTTTGTTACTTAGTATTTTCATTTTTCTTTTTATCATATACTTTGTTATACGTTTCCCTCACACTATCATCAGACTTTTCTTCAATAAAGTATGCTATTGCTGCTTCACACAAGGCATATGTACCTGCTGATGCAACAACACCTGATATTACATTACCAGCAATAGGAATAAATTTCACTAACTGACGAGCAATTTGTCTTAGTGCAAATCCAGCGCCCACATTTACGCCTATCGCACTTAAAAACTCAACTACTCCTTTTTTATCAACTTTTTTCCCACCTATTAAAGCAATAGAAGTAACCATTGCAATCTGTACTCCAGTAATCATGGGTAAATCCGAACCAGGAATAGGATTTGCACCAATCAGCCCAGTAATTCCTGCAACACTTGCCCCAATTCTACGAGCAACCTTCTTTTGAACAGTTCTTATTTTTGCTAATCTAGCCATCACTACTTGGGCTTCATTGGGTAATTGTTCAATTAAATAATCTAATAAAGTATCTACGTTCCACCTTATATCATAAACAATATCGTTATCATCGAATTCAAGATAACAACAAATTGGTATAACTGTAACAGGATTTGAAACTGTATCACGCAATTTAGTTGATAATACATTAATGGAATCTGCAATGTTTTTTTGTTTTACTGGATGTTCAAAGGGAGGGGTATCAGGTTTTTTGGGACTTAGTTCATCGACTTGAGTAACCAGACCAATAATAGGTACATTGTATTCGTGATGTGAATGAATAGAATTTTTCAATTCTAATAGTTGCTCTAAATCTTCATCGATTCTTGCACTTACTTCTTTAGCCTTACTTAAAAATAAAATTGCATCTGGGCATTTCTCTTTAATAGATGCCTTGACTTCCTCCAAAGCAGAGGATTGCGAATAATCTTCTTCTGGTTTATCCGCCTCACCTAACCCCCTTGTATCAAGTATTTCAAGACTTCCTAATTCTGATTTATAAGTGTGCCATCTCCCCATACCTGTTTTTGCTTTAACATCGCCAATCTCTGCTCTCATTTCACTGAAGATAGCATTAATCAAACTTGATTTCCCTGCACCTCTTCTACCCACAATTGCAATTCGAGCAGGCCTTGCATCTAGTGTAAATGACTTTAAAGTATTTATTTCTTCTTTAATTTTCCCTTTAATCTTTTCTGGAAGCTTTGAATTTAGTAATGCCTTATAAATTGATTGAAATAACTCATCAATTTGTTGGTATTGATCTTGTTGACCATCTCGATTATTACTCATTAGCTTTCCCCCTATGTATAATGGTAAATTTGCCCTATACAGCTATAATTATTTCATTAATAAATTACTTTGTCTACTAAACTAGCGATACAAAATGTTAATATAATCCACTTTAAGGTCTCATCACCATAACTTATGGTTAACTTCCAATTGTATTGAAATTGCTACATAGCTAGAAGATTATGATACTCCTGCAGAAATACTTAATGATGCAATTATCCATTTTACACAACATGCTTTGGAGCGAATGAGTATTAAAAAGGTTTGTATTAATCGCTACTGGAATTATGGTGAACCCAATAGGTTAAGACGCCTCAAGAATAAGTATAAATAAACAATTACACAAACGTATACGGTTGTGTAATTGTTTTTTGGTTAATAACAGCTTTACAATCTAGACGGAGTTAGTTTTATACGAACAGTAGGGTGTTCCTGTAAAACATTTCTATAAAATGTACATAAAACGAAAGTTAAATGGACACTATTTTAGTCATGTATTCGAATAGTCCATAAACCCGTACTTAAGTCTATAAACTCATCCTTTTTTCTACGTTGACGATTCCATAGGTTTTATGTACGATTAGAGCATAGAAAAGGGAGATGTTGGTATGAAAATTGGATATGCGCGGGTGTCGACCAAAGATCAGTCCCTCGAGCTTCAAAAAGACGCACTGGAGAAATACGGGGTGGAGCGAATCTACTCAGAGAAAGAATCCGGAGGAAAATGGGACCGGGAAGAATTGACGAAGTGCCTGGATCACCTTAGACCGGGTGATACCTTGGTAGTCTACAAATTGGACAGATTGGCAAGGAGTCAGAAACAGCTGATTGAAATTGCTGACCGCCTTCGGGAAGAGGACGTAGAGCTTGTGAGCATATCTGAGCAACTGGACACAAGGACGGCGATCGGAAAGGCCATGTTCGGCATGATCGGAGTCATGGCCGAACTAGAGCGAAACATGATCCGTGAGCGAACGTCTGCCGGGTTGGCCGCAGCTCGTGCCAGGGGACGGCGCGGGGGAAGGCCTAAAATGAATCCGGAAAAGATCGGTACGCCTTATCCTTATATGATGCGCGGGAGATGACGATTTCCGAGATCACCGCGGAAACCGGTGTAAGCAAGTCTTTATTGTACAAAGAGCTGAATAAGCGTAATTTAAAACAGGCTACCGAGTGATCGGCAGCCTGTTTAAAGTTGCATTCTTTCTATTTTACATACCTGGATGGATGCGGAGAAATAAATGTGATAGATATTCACTTATTATCACATTAAATAATTCATTATAGTAGATGAATATGTAGAAGTTATGAAGATTTTTTATTTTATCTTTTCCTGTTTATCTCCTCATTAACAGGCTAAACAGATACCGAACCTACAATCTAAAGGAGGAAATTACCATGACCCAAGAACAAATTAATCAATGTATTGAGGAATGTTTAGCCTGTATGACCGCATGTAATCATTGCTTCGATGCCTGTCTACAAGAGGAAGATGTCAACATGATGTCGGAATGCATTCGCTACGATCGCGAGTGCGCAGATATATGTGCCTATGCTGTAAACGCCATGACCCGAAATAGTCCGTTTATGGCTTCTATTTGTGAACTATGCGCAGACATTTGTGTAGCGTGCGGCAATGAATGTAATAAACATTCCCATGATCACTGTCAGGCTTGTGCAGATGCATGTCTAAAATGTGCAAAAATGTGCCGTGAAATGGCTCATTAATAACAAAATGAGCCATACAGAATGTACTCTTACCGGTTGATAATAAACGTTCAAACATACGAAATAACCTCCCCAAATCGTGGAGGTTATTTTTCTTGTAGAGGAAGAGCAATATATACGCAACTACCTTTACCAGGCATGCTTTCAATCCAGATGTTTCCTTGGTGAGCATCTATGAGTTGCTTGGCAATAGTAAGACCTATTCCGCTTCCCCCGTATCGACGATTTCTCGATTTCTCCGTTCGGTAAAATCGTTCGAACACTCTATTTGCTTCATCCGTCCCCATCCCGATGCCCGTGTCTTTAATGATGATTTGGATGTCTTCTTTTCCTATTTGCGTCTCTACCGTGACAGTTCCTCCTTTAGGTGTGAACTTCAGAGCATTTGTTAATACATTCAGAAAGACTTGTATCAACCGATTTCTATCGAATGGTAGGTAACAACTACATTCTTTAAAATAGAGCTCTACTCCTTTTCGATTGAATGATTCTTTAATCGTTTCGATGCTTTGCTGAATGACTTTCCCAATATCTTCCCTCTCCTTGGTCAAACTAAAATCTGGAGCTTCATAGGCAGTAAGTTGCTCCAAATCTTCGACTAATGAAATCAGTCGTTCGATTTCCTCTCTGAAGGAATGGAGACGTTCTGTCGTTATCTCAAAAACTCCATCTACCATTGCTTCAATATGGCTCTTAAGAGTCGTAAGGGGTGTTCTCAATTCATGAGCGATATCACTGGTCATATTCACCCGAGCAAGTTCTTGCTCCTCCAGTTGAGAAGCAAGCCTATTGAGGGAATGGGCCAGTTCCTGTAGCTCATCGTTCCCTTTAGTGTGTACTCTAATTTTAAGATCCCCTTTAGTCATTTCTTCTGCCGCTTTCCTCATGTCCACAAGTGGTCGCGAAAGCTTCCTAGCCACTACATAACTCAGAAGGCATACCAATAAAAACACCCCTAAACTTGTCCATAAGATAGAACCTAGAACCGCTCTTTCAAAATGGAGTACCAAGGGCTTAAAGGCGGCAAAATTCGGAACATCCATCTTAAACATTTCAAAATGGTAATGTACTTCAAGAACAATAATAATACTTGCCAATGCTAAGATTAATGTTGCCATTAAAGTAAAGATAACTGTAAGTCGTGCATGTAACTTCATGATGAATCCCCTTTGAACCTGTATCCAATCCCAAATACGGTTTGAATGAACGATGGATGTTTTGGATTAGGTTCGATTTTATATCGGAGGTTTTTAATGTGCTGATCAATGGTACGTGTTTCCCCTTCATAATCAAAACCTAACACTTTTTCTACCAGTTCTTCTCTCGAAAATGTGCGGTTTGGGTGCCTTGCGAGAACAAGTAGTGTTTTAAATTCAACCTTTGTTAAACCCACTGATTTTCCTTCTCTATACACTTCTTGGGCGCTAGCATCAATTGTTAAGTCACCCTTATCATATGAAATACGATCCGCTAGGAGATCATGTTCGTGAACACGTCTAAAAATGGTTTTTACCCGCATCACTAATTCTTTTGGGCTGAATGGCTTAATCATATAATCATCTGCTCCCAAAGCAAGTCCATTTATCCGTTCATGTTCCCTCACTTTCGCGGTAAGCATTAAAATAGGAATGGATGTCTCCTTTCTAAGGATGGTACAAAGCTCTTCCCCGCTCATATCAGGTAACATAAGATCTAAGATGGCAAAATCAATCGAATACGTTCTTATTACTGTCAGTGCCTCCTTGGCGGTTACTACCTCTCTTGTATCATAACCTGCGTTGTTTAAATATTTGGAAATCACCTCTGCAATCTTCTCTTCATCATCTACAATCAAGATTGTCTTCGCCACTAGTGTTCCTCCTCGTATGGGAAACTTCTCTCTATAGGTTATCTTACATGAATAAGTTAAGGTTTAAAAATGCTGGACTAGACAGAGTAATCCCGGTCATTTTACATCAAGAAAAAATGGAAACCCTCTCACTGGGTCTCCATTTCATGCAACTCTTTTTCTATTCAGGTTTCAATTCACTCTCAGTTACCCATTTGTGGTTTTTAACTTCTTTTCCACTAGTTGTAGAGGTATAGTCCACCATATAAACAGTTGTTTTTTCAGATGATTCGATGACCGCTTTAGCCCCTTTCATCCCTTTCATATGATCTGCCTCAAGCGTTACCTCGTCACCTTTTTTAAAATCTTGATCGTCTGCACCCTTAATTTCTTCCTTTATAACCCACTTATGATCTTTAACAGGGCTGCCACCTGTTGTTGGTGTGTATGTAACTACATATGCAGTTGTGCCATACGCTCCGGTGATTGTTGCTTTGGCCCCGTCCATTCCTTCCATGTGGTCGGCAGTGATAACAGCCTCGCTTCCTACTTCATATTTAGGATTTTCAGCTTCACTAAGATTGTTAGGTACTTCTCCAGAACCATTATGATCCATTCCTTCATGATCCATTCCTTCATGATCCATTCCTTCATGATCCATTCCTTCTTCTTTCATCTCTTTCTTGTCCATCTTGTCATCATTATCCGAATTGGAGCAAGCTCCCAGTACAAGAAATACAGAAAGTAGGCTAATGAAGAATATAAGCTGTTTGTTTTTCATGATTGCCCCTCCTAGAACAAATTTTCATCTTGATACACTCCATTATAAAAAGGAATTGTAAAGAAGTTATGAAGATAATTGTTTGTATAGTATTTCAAAGTTTTCTAAGAATAATCACTTAAGACAAACTAAAAGGTATATGGGATTTTTTCACACTCCTAATTTGATACACCGCCAACAATATTAACAGATAACTACAAAAACCATAATAACGCAAATGACGAAATTACTCCGAAAAAGAATCTAATGTAAAATAGGATCGAGTGGCGAGGAGTCAGAAACAGCTGATTGAAATTGCGGATCGTCTCCGGGAAGAAGATGTAGAACTCGTAAGCATCTTGGAGCAATTGGATACGAGGACAGCGATCGGCAAGGCGATGTTCGGGATGATCGGAGTCATGGCCGAATTAGAGAAAAACATGATCCGTGAGCGAACGTCTGCAGGGTTGGCCGCAGCTCGTGCCAGGGGAAGGCCTAAAATGAATCCGGAAAAGATCCGGTACGCCTTATCCTTATATGATGCGCGGGAGATGACGATTTCGGAAATCACTGCGAAAACGGGGGTAAGTAAGTCGCTATTATATAAAGAGCTGAATAAGCGCAATTTGCAGGAGGCTACCGAGTAATCGGTAGCCTGTTTTTTCACCTTTCATCTATATAGCACTTTGAATGAGAGGGTTACATAATGAAGTATGAAATAAATTAATTTTTTGTAATTATATGAATTTTATGGAAATTTTAGATATTTATAGCATAATAACCTTAGACCGGTCAAAATTTTATAGGAGTGATTACCCTGCGTTTTAATAAGATGGCTTCAAAATGTGTAGTTGCGTCAGTTATATTGTTTTCTGGTTTAGGTGTTGGATCTGCCTTCGCATCCCCTTCAAAAGAGAGTGTTTCACTTACAAAAGTACAAATGGATGCTATTGAAAGTACTGCTAAAGAAGCAGGAATTGATAAAGCGGAACTTACCAAGGAAGTAAAAGAGCAAGAACTAAAAGCTAAGATGCTAAATAGTGAAAGTGAACCAAAGAAGTTGGATTACGAAGAAATTGAAAAATACAGAAAACCTGGAACAGATTCCAAATTTGATGCATTAGCTACAAGTAGTTCCGTTGGTACAGAAGGAGACGTGCTAGCTACAATGGACTCAAGTTCTTCAAAGGGCATATTTAATTACGGACATGCGGCTATTGTGCGATGGGATGATAATTACACAATCGAGGCCTACCCTAATGGAGGGGTTCAATACAAAAAGAACGATTGGAAAACTAGGTATAATAAGGTTAGAGGATTTTGGGTTAAGGGCGCATCATTGAGCCATTACGATAAAGCTGAAAATTATGCCAAAGCCCAATTAGGAGAGCCTTACAATACTGGTTTTGGTAAGTGGCCGACAGACAGGTGGTACTGTTCTCAACTTGTTTGGAGAGCTTGGTATCAGCAAGGGTTTGATATAGATGATGGCGGTTCAGTTGTTTCTCCAGCCGATTTGTATAACAATGATGGTGGTGCTTTAACCATGTTTTATTCTAAATAATGTATGAATATTTTTGGCGAAGATAATTATTTATCTTCGTCCTTCTTTAAAAGGGAGAGTTTCTATGAAAAAAATAATTTTGATAGTTATATCTATTTTTTTACTCAGTATCGCTTTTTACATCTCAGAAAATAAATCAAAGTATGATATTGGTCTAATATATACTAATTCTATGGAGCCAAAAAGCGAATTGGTACGTTATGATTTAGAAAATAAGTCCAAAGAAAAATTATCTATTGATGCCCAAGGCTTAACGAACGTACTAAAACAAGAAAACAAGATTTTACTAACAGGTAATCATGGGAATATTCATGTTGAAGTGACTAATAACAAAAAAATTGCACAAAATGATTATGACTTTCCTACAAATTTCTTCAAAGAATGGGAAAATGTAAAAATTTTTAGTTTGAATAAAGAATTGGAGAAAAATATATTAGTTGTTAAGACTAAAGATGAGGAGAAAAAAAAGGAATTAGAAGGATTCTTGCGAACAGGCACTATACATAACAATCAAATCTATGTTTTTGCGGACCTAGTTCATAAAAAAAGTTCAATACTATATATATTAGACATGGAAGGTGAAATTAAGAAACAAATTGAGCTAGATTACCATTTTGCAGACGATATGTTAGTGATAAAGGACGAGCTAGCAATATTGACAAAAGAAAAAATTACATATTTGAATACTTCAACACATAAAATTAATTACATAAAATTGCCATTCGAGGACCCTGTTCATATAAACCTTGTTGATGAGAAGTTCCTAATTACATCTTCCGATGGTGTATTGGGCTTATTTAATGAAAAGTTCGAACTCATAAATTCTATAGACACAAAAAGATTTATAATGAAGACGCGGGTTAAGGATAATAAAATATTTATCTTATTACCTCAGATTGAGGCAGGACAAGATAATAATATTGCTCAGTATTCTTTATCCAAAGATAAAATTAAATTCACAAAAAAGTATAAAATACCCGATAACACCGAAGAACTTCTAGTTCAAGATTTTTACTTAGAATAATAATTCAAGGGGGCAACTGTAACTATGAAGAAAATTAAATATGTAATGCTTATTACTTTATTATTGATTCTAAGTGCATGTAACAAGGATTTGGCCGACCAAGACCTCCCCTCACCTGACATTTCATACGGAAAAGAAAAAATCAAAACACAATCTATCGAGAGATGCTGGGGCCTAGAAGATTGTCAAAAAAAGCAGAAATCCACAGATGATGTAATTGCTAAAGAAGAGATTAATAATCTTATTGAAGCACAAGGTGATTCCAATATTTCAATTAAATTCAGTAAGCCTAAGCCTGATACAATTAATTATAAAGTCAGAGAATTAGATGACGAATACATGACCGTAAGCGAGGATGGTTCAATTTTAGTTCCTGATCAAAAAGGTGTGTACACTTACGACCTTTTAGTGTATTGGAACACAAATAAAGGTCAGACAGAAGGAGAAATTGTTTACTCTTTTCAAATCGAAAGGAATTAAGGAATGATGGCCCCACCTAAGCCAGATTAAGAAGTCATGAAACCAACTAACCATATTTTTATCGGTTGGTTTTTTGGTGTATCCAAACCTTATTTATGTTATATATGGGGTAGCGTCAGGAAAATGCGGATTTACAACGCTAAGGAAATTCCCATACTAAAAAGCCAAATTTCTCAACATCAATTGAGAAATTTGGCTTTTTCCGTTGCTCAGTTAAAGCGTCCTTTAGTTGTATATTTCCTGTTAATATCCCTTTTGAAGCATAACATTGTTTTCAATGATCGCACCCGATAGTTGACGCCCATTTTAGAACCTATTCTTTGATTTTCAATAAGCGTAAACTGTTTAATGTTACAAGTAAAGTTGCTCCCATATCAGCAAATATAGCTATCCAAAGTGTTAACCAACCGGGCATGACCAAAAGTAATGCCACTAATTTAATCGCCAAAGAGAAGGTAATGTTTTGCTTGATGATTGCTAAAGCCTTACGGCTTAATTTTATTGTATATGGCAATTTACTCAAATCATCAGACATTAAGGCGATGTCAGCCGTTTCTAAAGCTGTATCAGTTCCAGCACCACCCATTGCTACACCAACGGTAGATGCCGCAAGGGCTGGAGCATCATTCACGCCATCTCCGACCATCCCCACACTTTGATGTTTTTCTCGAAGTTCTTTAATAAAATTAAGCTTATCTTCTGGAAGTAAGTCAGCTTTAATATCCGAAACACCAACTTGTTTTCCGATGGCTGTTGCCGTTCTTTGGTTATCGCCTGTTAGCATCACTGTTTCGATTCCCATATTGTTCAACTTGCCGATAACTTCTTTAGACGATTCCCTCATTTCATCGGCTACGGCAATAAACGAAAGAATTTCTTTTTCTGTTCCTAACACCATCACCGTTTTACCTTGAGTTTGCATATCGGCAATTTTTTCTTTCCTATCGCTTGAAATGCTTCCGTGTAATTCCTCAAAAAGATTTGGACTTCCCACATAATACATTTCATTATTTATTTTGGCTTTAACGCCTTTACCTGTAATGGATTGAAAATCCTCTACTGTTACTTCGTTGAATTTTAATCCATTTTCTTCTGCTTTTCGCATAATCGCTGAAGCAAGAGGGTGCTGTGATCCTTTTTCAATGGCTGCTGTTATGGTCATTAATTCATTTTCATTTCTACCATATGTCACAATGTCTGTTACAGCAGGAATCCCTTTGGTTAATGTTCCTGTTTTATCAAAGGCTATCGCTTTTAAGTGTCCTGCTTCTTCTAAATGGATACCACCTTTAATTAAAACACCATTTTTCGCTGCATTTCCTATTGCTGTAACCACAGCAACTGGAGTTGAGACTACTAAGGCACAAGGACAACCAACCACTAATACAGCTAAGCCTTGATAAATCCATTGGCTCCAGTCTCCGCCAAATAATGGTGGAACTACCGCAATTAAAAGAGCTAGTATGACAATAGCTGGTGTATAGTATTTTGCAAATTTATCGACAAACGCTTGAGAAGGGGCCCGTTCTGCTTGGGCTTCTTCTACCAAGTGAATGATTTTTGAAAGAGTAGTATCTTCAACTCGTTTTGTTACTTTAACCTCAAGTAACCCTTCTTCATTCAAGGTTCCTGCAAATACTTCATCATTTGTGGTTTTCGTTACTGGAACACTTTCACCTGTAATCGCAGCCTGATTTAATGTCGATGTACCTTTAACCACTATTCCATCCATTGCTAACTTTTGACCGGGCTTAACAATCATGATGTCTCCAACTTGAATATCATCAACATGAATCATCATTTCTTCATTGCCTCGTCGAATTAACGCTTCTTTTGGGGCAATATCCATTAAAGATTCAATAGATTGACGTGCTTTATCCATTGAATAACGCTCTAATGCTTCACTAATCGCAAATAGGATAACAACGGTTGCCCCTTCACCCCATTCACCAATGATTGCAGCTCCTATAATTGCAATAGTCATAAGCGTATTCATATCGAAATTTAATCTGCTTAGATTTTTGAGACCTTTAATGAATAACGAATATCCACCGATTAAAATGGACGCTGCATAACCAATTGTCGGTAGAACATGCTCTTCACCATACTGCTCTCCTAAGAACCAGCTAACTACAAGTAAAAGAGCTGATATATATACCTTAATGTTTTCTTTCTGCTTCCAAAAAGGTTCTCGTTCTACCCTTTGTTCTTTTTCATCTCGAATTTTTAAATTTTCAAATGCTCCTGCTTTTTCTAATTCTTCAATGGTTGTCGTCCCTTTAACATAAACTTTAGATGCTCCGAAATTTACTTTCGCATCCTGAACACCGGGAAGTTCTTTAACATTATTTTCAAAAATGGCTGCACAGTTAGTACAAGTAAATCCTTGAACACGATAGGCTTTCATTTCTTCTTCAGACAGTTTTGCTTTCCCACTAGACATTGATCTTCACCTCTTTCTTATGTGCCAATGCAATCATCATAATTTGTCTGATATGCTCATCATCTAATGAATAAAATGCAAGTTTTCCCTCTTTTCGAAACTTAACAATCCCTTGCTTATGGAGCGTTCGCAGGTGATGAGAGGCATTTGCAACCGTAACACCTATAATATTTGCTATATCACACACACACAGTTCGTCATCTTGACATAAAGCATAGGTAATTTTTGCTCTATTTTCATCTGCAATAGCTTTTAACATTTGGGCAACACTAGAAATATCTACTGTCTGTAAATTACCTTGTATTCGATTGACCTTTTCTTCGTCATAACAATAAATTTCACAAGTATCTTTCTTAATCACATTCTCACCCCAATATCATTCAAGTGTTTATTTGAATATAGTATAACCATTTTTAATAATTCATTCAAGTGTTTGTTTGAATGAGTAAAAAAATTCATAAAAAAAGAATTGGAGTACCCAATTCTAATAACAAAATAACCAAACTGCATAAGACTTTAAGTACATAACATTATCTGGCCAATTAATGGAATAGGACTGAACTATTTGTTCTCTTCCGATAGCTTTCTATATAATGAAGCCCTAGACACATTTGTAATTTCACAAATTTGATTTACAGTCATATTTCCTTCTTTATATAGCTTTACTGCATAATTCATTCCCGCATGATTTTTATGATATTTCTTTATCCGACCTTTAAACTTTCCTTCTTTCTTAGCCAGCTCAATCCCTTCACGTTGACGCATACGGATAAGATCTCTCTCTAACTGGTTAACACCAGCCATTACTGTAATTAAGAATTGGCTGTATGGATTATCCTCTGATAAATCTAGCCATGTATCCTTGAGTGATTTTAAGCTGGCTTTTTTCCTTCGTATGTAATCGATCAATTCAAATAAATCTTGTGTACTACGAGTAATTCGAGTTAAATCTGTAACATAAATGGTGTCACCATCTTGTAAGTCCTCTAACATTTTTTGAAGTTGCTCACGTTCCTTCGTTGCCCCAGAAACTTTTTCTTCGTATATAATATCCATTCCGAATTCGCTTAGCTGCTGAAATTGTCTTGAAGGGTTTTGACTAGTTGAACTGACACGTACATAACCAATTTTCCGCAAAATATCACCTCACTTTTGAGACAAGTCTTATGAGACGCTCTTAACTATGATTTTACCAGTCTACTTCATTTGTATCAATAGAGTACAGTCTACTGATATAAACTAATGAGTCCATGTGACAACGATGAATGGTTTCCCTTCCCATCCCTCATCGATCATTTCTCTGACGGTCTGCTTGTGCGTTTCTCCTTCGTCGCTCCAATACTTTTCATCCATGTCTAACACATGCGATTTTACTTCAGTGTAAATGGCTTCAGGCTCATCAATGACTTTATCTCTGTACCACTGAATGGCTTCCTGACCTCTACTAGTTTGCAATGAACCAGTTATATCATCGCCTCAATTATGTATTAAGCCGGCATCCTTAAATTTAGATTCTATACGCTTTAAAAGACCAAGTGTGATCCATGTTGATCAGTTAATATATTTACTACATCCTGGATGAGAACTTCGAACTGCTGGTTTTTCTTTATACCTTCCAAGACCAAGTTAAGGTCGGCATCTAAAAATTGAACATCAGATCCCTTTTTAAAAGATTGTAATTGCTCCACAAGTAATTCAATCCTGTTTAATGACCCACCCATATGATTTCCTCCTCCTGATCATCAGTTAAGCAGCAGAGTTCATGTCATCCAATAATTGAACTCCAGCTAAGACTGCACTCGTGGCTCCATATCCACTTATATAATCAATCTTTTTATCCATTCCTTTAGCAAGCTCTTTAACAATGTCCATTGTAATGTGGCCACAAGCATCTAAACATACAACAACACAATCTGCCTTTTTCATAAGTGTTCGAAAAGCTTTTGCATTTCCACCATTACCGCGAAGCTTCCCATTGTGATGAATAACATTACACCCATGTTTCTTACCAATTTTTTTAAATGTCAGATCCTGGGTACCACCAATAATTGCAATTGTAGACTTTTTCAATTTAATTACTCCCCTTCAAAAGTTTGTAATTAAATAATAATACAACACTACCATTTATGCAATTGTTTTCTTATAATTTAAAATCTTCTTCGTAGACTGCTTGGTCAATCCACCTATTAGAGACAGCTTTCATTACTGCAGATACGCGATTAGAGACATTAAGTTTTTTTTGTAGCTTTGAAATATGCACTGCAGCAGTTCCTTGTGTAATAAAAAGCTCTTTTGCTATCTGAGCATTTGTAAATCCTCTTGAAAGGAGTTCTAAAATTTCCCACTCTCTCTTTGTTAAATCTGGTTTTTTCATAAATTTAGGTGCAAGTTCTTCGTAAGAACTGCTCACTTCTTCTAAGATGCTCTCTGCAAGGTTCTGGCTTATATATATCTTGTTATTTTTAACCTGGTTTATTGCACGAATTAAATCTTTAGATTGGCTGGATTTATCTACAATACCGCTTACATTATTTTGTAAAAATGCTTTTAGATGATCTACGTCTTTCTGAATTGTAAGCACGATAAACTTGCTTATTTTATACGCTTCTTGCACAAGCTTTAAAACGTCCATAGGGGCATTTGTTGAATATACGGATCTATCACAACTACATCGAAATGGTGGGTACTTCCAAATATATGCGGGCCAAAATCGGCTGAAAAAACGTGGCAAGAAGAAAGGTTTATTTCAAGAATGGAGTGTAAACCAGTCCGGTAGGCCGTCTGATCATCAATAATTAGAATATTCATCTGTGGGAAAAAACTCCTTTAAAACAAAGAAACCCTCAGCTAGATATACTTCTCGGGAAGAAGTATTCAAACTAAGGGTTGTCCTTTTAATATAAGATTGTCATGTCTTTACACATATTATAAAGGTAAATGACTTCCAAAAACAATACTATTTCACTTTGGACGCATAGGCTGTGAAATCATTTGTACCCGACCATGGTTGAGTAATACATATTGCCCATAGCCCTCTTCATTTACATACCAGCACATTTTACTTTGTAGTGGTGGTGGTGCGGAATGATTATGAAGAGGAACAGCGGATTGATATGTATTTGAACTGTTAAAATGACTAGCGTCTTGTACCAAGGATAAGGTTGTGCTCTTATTAATCAACCAACATCCGAACTCCTTGCTCGGATCCACATACCATTCTGCATCAATAGGGCTGTCTATCCCTGGTGCAGCTGGATAAGTCATTTGTTCTTGGAGTTTATTAGCGCCTGCCGGCTCAAACCATATTTGCTTAAAGCTCTCCGAATAATGCTGTTTATTTTGATTATAGCTATGCGGTACCTTCATCTGGCATCTGGCATAAACTTCAGGGTTTGTTACTTCAACGTCACTGAATATACCACACTGCTGCATCACCGGATCATATAGTGAACAGGTAGTACGACATGTAGAAGAAGCTTCTTTAGATTGTTTTGTATTATCAATGACTAATTTCAGCAAAAACTTTCACCCTTTCGTTAAATCCCTAATAGCACTGAAGGCATTACCGTAATCAGGACTGCCGTTAAAACACTACCTACATATAGCCTTTTACTCCATCTCAAATATTCTTTATGATTAATCAGTTTATAGTTAAGCCTAAAGAGGAGACCAACAAGAAGCATTGTAAGTGAAACATAGATACCGGTTGATACTGCCAATCTTAAGCCATCATCAATGATAACTGTCCATCCAATTGCATCTGAGCTAAAGAATAAGATGGGTAGTCCCCGAAGAAACAAGATGAAAATCAAGGTTGTGATCATTACTCCTGTGGACCATTTAGTCCATTGACCATTCTTAAAGATCATAGCCATTACTAACACAATAACCGCCACTACAAAAACGATTGTGATGAGTGTCATTCCGGTTCCGTACACTATGGGCATAGCCCCTTCTAACATGCTATTTGTTAGCCCAAAGTCTTCATCCATAGACTTTGGAGAGAAGGGATCTTCTGGTGTATCTTTAGGGACAAATGGAGAAACATTTAGAAAGTTCATCCTCGAGCCTTCCTTTGGTTCCCCTTAGCTATTCCCTCTACAAATTTCAAAGTCACCTTTTTCCTCATACGGTTAAAGTCCATCTTTCCTTCAAGTAATCGTACATTATAAGTTAAGCTATATTTATCATCAATTTCCTGAAGAATTTCATCATAAATGACTAGCCACTGGGTTACTGTTCTCATATTTGGTGCGGTTTTACGAATAGTCTTCATCATTTCTCTGGTACTAAACAGCATCTCAAATTTAATGCTGCTGATTGCGTAATCTACACTGGAGATTTCACAGTTTAATATGTACTTGCTGTATTTAGACAGAGTGGTAAAAATATTACGTAAAAACATCATCGGTTGATGCCGATCGCGTTCAGGGACTTTAATTTTAACTTCTAGGCGAACGTTATCCCCCACTTCTCCTTCTTCATTTACTGATCCATATACTGTAACAGGATTCTTACTGATATCTTTATAAAAGAAATCTAACCATCCCATTTGAATCATGGATAAGTGGGCTTCCAGGTTTCCGTAGTAGTCTTCTTCTACGATCCACCCTTTTTCTCCGTCCCCTTTAAATAAACAAGTATCTACATAGCCATGAGAAGCGCCTTTTTGTTTTTGGCATTTGATTTCGAAAGCATCAACAGCTTCATCTTGGGATTCTAATTTACCTATAAGTGCGATGATTGATTCTTCACTGAACAACATTTTAAGTTCCCCTTCCATCTCGTGTTGAAAGCTTTACAGAAGGATTCGGATGAACTCCTATATCAATACCAGAAGCTTTCTGCCATTGATATAGGAGGTGACCAAGAATTTCATGGTCACTCACCCTACACCCTACAATAAAACAACAACTACCATTTATGCAACTGTTTTCTATTATATTTACATTGCTAGTCTTTCATGGTGAGATACATTCATATATGCATCTGTTTCATCGTAGATCATGTAGTCTTCTGAGAAATGGTGCAAAATTGATACTTCTCTTATCTCAATTTTCTCGAGCTGACGGTCCAACTCCACTGAGATAATATCCCCAACAGTGATCTTGGATGCATAGTTACCAACATCCAACCATATCCGATCTCCATCTGAAACATGAATATATTGTTTTTCTTCCCCTATTACATTAACTGTCCACTTTTGAATGCCGATAAGTTCGTCTTTGATCTTGGCATTTGCTGAAGAGACATATTCATCGTCTATCGTTACATGCCACTCATTATTAAGGTCATTTAACGTTAGACAATCTTCTTCATCTGGATACGATGGCCGATCATCATAGTTGATTCTTTTCGATTCACCAGCTAGTTCGACCTGCAGATTGTTAAATAGATCCTCTACAGGAGTTCCTTCGATATCAGATTTAGTGTAATTAACTTCTGCAACTTCCTCTATTGAGAATACGTTGCTTTGTTCTGGCACTGGTTCAATCAACAACTCGTAAAATTCTTCTTGGTTTTTTGCAAAAAGTCGTTGGTAAAAGAACTGATCGTACCGCTCCCTACAATAACTATCTAAGCCTTGAATGATAAAAAGCCCAATTACTTTAAACAATTCTATTAAATCAATCGTTATCATAGATTACCCTCCAAAAGCTGTTACCTTTCCCCCCTTTGTACTGAAAGAGAGGCAAAAGGTCCGCCATTTTTTAAAACAGTTCAAAGGCCAATTGTCCATCAGCAGATGCGCGCTTCTTTTGCTTGATTGAAGTCTTTTTCACTTCAATAATAGGAGCAAAATATTCCGTAGGGTTTATTGATTGAGCTCTTTTTAACTCAACACTCACTAAATGGGAAAGTATTTCTCCATCCGGGATGTGTTCAAATCCAAAAGCCTCAATAAAGTCAACGGAAAGGACGCCATCTACATAGGTGAAACCTTGTATCTGTCCTCTTTCAATACTCTTTATAATTTGATTTTTCTTTCTTAACATCACGTTCTTAGTTGCTTCTGTTTTTATATTTTGTCTTGTCCAGGATATATATTGTTCAGACAGTGATGGGACCCTTTTCTTCCCTATGTTAGCTAAGATTTGCCGAGCTTTATCGGAAGTCTGGTGAACCCATTCTTCTGCCGATCCTTTTAAGACTTTATTACCTTTCTTTACACTTTCAATTAGTAATGACTGTAAGTCTCCATCATCACCTAACATCGCAGATAACCCATCTGATGATAATTCTCCGTTTATTGCTGCAGTTGCTCTGTTTTTCATCGCAATAAGTGTAGCCATGGTTTCCTGGAATGTATCTTGATAAGCGAGATAAAAAAGGCGGCATTCCTCTGTTTGGCCAATTCTAAAGGACCGTCTACTTGATTGATTAATAGTAAAGAGACTCCAAGAAAATTGATAGTATATGAGGGTAGGTGTACATAATAGGTCAAGTCCTACTTTGACGAGCTCTTGTGAGACAATGCAAACGTCGTAATCCTCTTTATCGATTTTCTTTTTTAACCACTCAGAGCGGCTGTCAGTTGAAGTCGTCCCTGTATCTAAGATACATACCTTAGCTCCAACAGACTCCAAAATTTTCTGCAACCTTGGACGTAAATCTCTACCTGGTCTGGATGAGCCGGTATCTCGCACATAAACGATTGATTTCCTTCCTTCTGCCATTTCACTTTCAATAATTTCCTGAAGTTTTTTTTCTTTTGGTAACAAGCGGGAGGGATCTAAATGTTTAGCTCTCCAGATTAAAGTTCTCCCATCCTCACCTTTCATAGTCGCATCAGGGAATGTGAATGGATTATCTGGATACGCAATACCATAATCAGTCATTGGCAGGTAAAGCTTATGACCATCTTCCAATGTGTGAATATTGTGCTCGAAAGTACGAACCATTTCTTGGTATGAATCCGATAGTTCTTCATCCATATCAACAAATATGGTGGGAGTATCAATCAGGTCTACTGGATCTGGCCATACATCTAAAAGTTTTACGTTAACGACATTACTAACCATATATCTTCCGTAAATAAAACTACTGATACCTGGTAATACCTTTTCAGATGTTTTATTTCCACCGCGAGAATTTGTGTTGCTATTCTCACTTGTCTCTTCTCTCTCATATGTTGTCTTTTCAATATTTCCATACTCTTCATTAAACCTTCGCACTTCGGAGTATTGATAGCCGGAATCAACCATTGATTTGGGGAATAACCTCCACAGTAGGTAATAAATATCCTCTGCTTTTCCTCCAAACAGTGTTCCAGTACCAGCAATAATTTTCTTAGATACTGAGGCTAAACTTCCTAAAGAGTTGCCTTGAGCTGTATTACCGCCCTTTAATGGCAATAGGTAAGACTTTGAGATGATCTCCATCTTTTCCCCTGCCCCACACCGTACGTGAAGCTTTCACCTCATACGGCGTTCCATCTGCTTAGTGAAATATATTTCGTATAGGGAAAAATAACTAGAACAAAAGTCTCGAATTCATTGTACTAAACACAGTAAATCTTTTCTAATCCCGTTATCAGTTACATAAATCGACATATCCAGTATATTCTCACATTTACTCGCTATATCTCACACATACTCTTAAAAATATTCCTATGCGAATATTTTAAAGCGCTAACAGACTTGGGACCTTCCCTCCACTGTGTTTCCACAGCTTCTCGAGTACTATGTCCCTACTATCACAACGACAATCTCACTTCGACAAAGCCTTATAGAGATCCTCCACGCTGATAGGCGCATCCTAGAGTCCGTTGCTTTCCACGTTCCAATAAGTTTAGCTCTTCAATAAGCCCTTAGGTGCTTGCTTTGGACCTGTGGGTGTTATGGTCTCTTAGCTGACCATGCGATTTTCATAACGAACATCTTACTTATCGGTAACCCACACCTTTATATTAAGGCATATATAGATTTCTCTATATTCGTTCTCGAGATCCTTTCCTTCGCAAGTTCGTCAGTATAAACATTCTCACCATAGACTTTTTATAGCCCCCCGGCCTATCCATTATCGTATCTCGTTGACGTAGATAAGTTCAGCCGACTTTACCTAGCTTCACACCCAGATTGCTATCTCAAGCTGCGCGTGTAGGAGTTTAGGGAGTTAGTTTCAACCAGCATGATGGCTTCATTCCTAACTTCAACTTATTAGTTATATTCAACTTAAAAAAAGTTGAACCGCTAACTTCGCAGTCAAGGTTCCACTGCTTATATAGCAACGTGTCACACGTTCATGAACTTCATCTACAATCGAAAGATCAAAGAAATTCTTCATTTTCCTTCGGATGTATTCGATGGCAGCAATACGTCTTGGCATTCCTGTAGCTTTAGGATAACTATTCTGATTCAATTGCTCGTGTTTATACAATGTTTGATTACCATGATTAATTGCGTAGAGTAGCTTTTTTTCATGATCAATCCATTCTGAGAATGATGCATAGCGGTTAGGGACTTTTTTAGTCCAAAGGCTTTCCCCACATTCTGAACAAAAAGAATTTTGAGGTTTAGATGAATCTTTATTTCTGCGTCCGCTACCAAACTCAAACTCCTCCATGGTCTTTTTAACCAGAACTTCTTCTTCAGATCCGTCCTCATTTACCACTACGCTTTTGGCTTCAATAATTTGATGTGCTTCTCCGCAGCTTCTACAGTAATAACCAAATCGATAAGGTAGCTCCCCTTCACTTGCCTGCCTTTTCGTTTTTATAAACCTGAAGTCTACAGCCGGAACACTCCTCGAGTCATTCCTCATAGTAGTGAAAGAGACGATAAAAAACGTCGGACGAGTTGGTTTATTCCTCCCAGCAGCTACCCAATTCTGGTGCCACTGGATAAGTGTTGCGGTGTTTTTTATAACATGGATCTCAGCGTCAGGTATAAGCTCTTTAATCTCTAATGGCCACTTCTTCGTTAAAGAGGGCGGGCACATTAGACAAGCAAAATAGCCTTTTTTATTTATTAGTTCATGATAACCATCAGTTATCGCTGTCATCATTGATGACTTACCCGTGCTCATTTGACCTTGGATTATGACCGCTTTTTGTTTTGTTAATCTTTTAGCTATAGCGGTTGATACATGGCCTTGTACAGGAAATAGCTGTCTTGGATAATTATCAAAGTGAGGAAGAATCTCGTCTTTCATTGGATCGTGATCAGGTATGACTTCATCAGAGAGCTTCGTAACCATATCATCTGAGAAAGTCACCATGTAATCCGTGAGAGACTCCAAACTTGAAAGGGCTGAGCCGCTTCCCTTTTTAGGAAATTGCAATGTGCCACTTTGAATCATGTCTGATATTAGTTTGTCTGCTTGCTCTTCCTCAAGATTAATACGAAGTAATGAGATTCCTTCTGGAAACAATCCATGATCAAAATATATGTCCACTTCTTCAATGAATTTCCGACGAATCAGTTCTTCGTATACGGCCATTTTCCAATCATCTAAGATATGAAGACCATACTTAGCTCCACCTAAAAGTGTGGCAACATCTTCTGACGGATTGTTCTCAAAACAGAGGATGTACTCATTATTCAATAATAGCTTTTCATGAACTATGGCCATTGCTTTTTTATTTTGGTTAATCGTGATGGGAAATCGCTCATATGCACCTTTTTCAGCAACAAGACCAAATTCACTTTTGAACTCATAGTTGGTGAGTCCCTTCTCTCCATATCCAAACCGGAAGCCACTTGAACCAATATCCATTGCTGCTTTCATTGCCTGCAAAGTGGAATCACTTCCAGCTAAGATTGACATCAGGATAATTGGTGGTTTGTCAGAGTGTACTTGCTCCAAAGCAAGTCCATAACAAAAGGTACTTTGCCAAGCTTGCTCTAAGTAAACCTCCAACATCTTTGGATTATCTTCTGTTTCCACTAATTTAAATAATTCTTCAGTCATATCGTCCCCATAATTGAAAGGAAATTAATCAATTAAGGGAATCCCCTAATTGATTGTCTCCAATCGAATTAGGGAAGCACCTCCCTTATGTTGTCAATTATAGAACATATGTTCCTGCTTTTGTAGTTATTTTTCCTCAGTCGGTTCCTAGTGAATATGTTTTAATAAACCAATCGTGTGGTTTATCTTTCACAAGCTCGATACAATCACTAATTGCCTCCTGTACCGATTCACTGAAACCTAGAGTCACATCCCCTAATTTTTTTGATTGCGCGGTTATCTTAAAGACAGGTTCTCCAAGGACATCCTCTCCAACGTACCGCACTACAAATGAAACTCCATTCTCTGTGGTTTCGTAGTACCTTTCCATCACTACACATTCGTCCATCTAAAGCACCCTTTCAAACTGTTTTATCTATATAAAAAGTGATATGGATCATACATCCATATCTCTTGGACACCCGCTCAGTAGCTTAATAAACACAAAAAAGCCCTTGAGTCTGATAAATAAATAATCCGAATTAAAGATTATTTACATCAACCTCAAAGGCTGCACTGATAAGTAATAAACTGCTGACTAAACTAGTCGCAAAAAAGTAAGAAGCTAAATATTTAATATGTTTATTATACTCAAATAGAAAGAGTAAAACAATAGATACTTACAGTTTTCTCCTGCAATAAGATTATAATTAACTATGCTACCCACCACTTAGAGTATTTTATTTTCGATACCATTATATATTCTAATTATATTTTGCCGATGAAGAATGATTATTGTTGTGCATATTAATAATGATAGCCCTATCATTATTTCCCCTTCAAATATTAGGCTGAATATGAATAATGTAATACTAGCGAATATGGAACTTAGGGATACATAATAGTTAATTTATCTGGTATGACTAAAGGATTTGAAATTCTCCAATAGTACGATACTTTTCAAATCTATGTTGTATCAATTCATCTGAAGACATTAAACAAAGTTCTTTTAGAGAACTTTTAATTACTTTCCTTATTTCTTGACTTTGTGTATGTATATCTTTGTGTGCTCCACCCTTTATTTCAGGAATCAATTTATCTATTATCTTAAGTTCTTCTAAGTCTTTCGCGGTGAGCTTAAGTGATTTAGCTGCTTCTGGAGCTTTTTCTGCAGTTTTCCAAAGAATTGAAGCTGCTCCTTCTGGCGAAATTACAGAGTACCATGTATTCTCCAACATATGTAAATGGTTGCATAAACTTAATCCTATAGCTCCGCCACTTGCCCCTTCACCAAGAACAATTGATATAACAGGAACCCTCAACCCACTCATTTCAACTAGATTGCGTGCTATAGCTTCGGAAATTCCTCTTTCCTCAGATTCTTTACCTGGATACGCACCAGGTGTATCAATAAATGTAATAATTGGACGATTAAATTTTTCAGCTTGTTTCATTAACCGCAACGCTTTTCTGTAGCCTTCTGGGTGCGGCATGCCAAAATTCCGTTCTATGTTCTCTTTAGTATTTCTGCCTTTTTGTTGTCCTATAATGGTTACTGGGATCCCTTCAAACTTTGCAATTCCACCAATTATAGATTTATCATCACCATACAACCTATCTCCAAATAATTCAAAGAAATCCGTAAATAAAAGCGGGATATACTCAAGTGTCGTAGGACGTTCCTTGTGCCTGGCCATTTGAACCCTTTGCCATGGAGTAAGGTCGCTGTAAATGTTATCTTCAAGTTTTCCCAACCGACTTTCTAGTAAATCAATTTCCATCGACAAGTCCAAATTACTTTCAGATATAATACTCTTTAAATCATTTATTCTATTCTGTAAGTCTTTCATTGGTTTTTCAAAATCTAAAGTCATATTTATCCCCCTCTAATAAAATCTCATTATCTTCTATATGTTTCCTAACAAATAATAACACAAATAGAAAATTATATTTATTGATGAAAAAATCATGAATCATTAGAATGATTCATGATTTTTTAGTTTTTTCTATATGGTTCCTAAATATGGATTTTAAATTTCTTAATTTCTTTTTATTCGCTCCCTAAATGATTAACTCCAACTGACCACTCCCGTTAATTGAAACAGGCTCCATAGAATCAGAAATATACCTAGCTGCCTTTCTCCCTGTATTAAGTATCCTCTTCACAAAGGACGCAGCAATATTATTAGCCAATGCTTTAAACACCTTTCCACAGACAGATAGACCAATCATCTCGTACCTTCTTGTAATTGGTGTGTGGTCCGGAAAGCTAAAGAACTCAGGTATATCCATAATTCTAAAGAGCTCACTTTCAGTTAGGAATCGCCACATTGTTTTATCTTCACTCAGTACATAGGACGAGGAAGCTGAGTGTGATCTGTACCTAGCTGGCACACATGATATTTGTTTGGTATCCTCCGTTACAAATGTTTTGTCTAAACTTCGGTCTATCCAAGCTTTCCTACTGTTGAATGATTCCATCCATTTACCTACGGGTTTCCAATCATATACACCGTTTTTACCATCCAGGAAGTGTTTCAAAGATTTCCTTCGTAGCTTCGGTGGCACCGGCCACTGGAAAGCCTCAAAGAGATCCTCTTCACGAAAACAAACAACGTATTTACGATTTCGAGTAGAAATATTCCCGAAGTCCCAGGATTCTATTTGCTTTTCGCTTATAAATGGATAATCAGGGGCTAATATTTCACGTAATTGATACCAAGATTGTGATTTATAGAAGCCAGGTACATTCTCGAATATTAAGCATGAAGAATTAGCACTTTTGATGATCTTAGCGGTTGCTAAGACTAAGTTTTCCATAACATTTTGTTCTAAATTTCCGAGCTCGGAATGTTGCGAGCATGGAAGTGTTACTAGGCAAACATCTGACTCTACAACCTCTTGTACATCGCGTAGATCTCCATTGAACAAATAGCTATTCGGAAAGTTATGTTTAATAACTTCACAGCTATCTGATTCAATTTCAATCTCCTGTACAGGTACGAAATAGTTCGTGGCTTTAAATTGAGCGGTACCTATACCACAGCCGGCACAAACACTTGTCAACGTAAGGCGCTTATCCTTTTGTGAAGTAATGGTTGTGGTTGTACTAATGTCGTATACCAGAGGTCTAATGATAATTTTACTTTGATTACCTTTACGATATACTGTAATCTCAACCTTATCTTCTAATGATAAAAAAGAATATCTTTCCCCTGCCGTATCAAGTAACGGTCGTCTCATTGCACTTGACCTACTTACCCTTCCGGATACGTGAACACAATGGTCCTCAACAGAATTAGGATGATTCTGCATTATCACTTCTTCTTTATCCTCATCAACGGAAATGTAAATAGGTTGGCCTTCTTTAAAGCCAGCAGCTTCACATACTAAGTGTTGCAAGAAAATCCCTGGCTTTCCGGCTTTTTTTCTTGTACTGTACACCTTCTTAAGAATTGTTTTCATATTAAATGTTCCCCCTAAATAAAATAGGAGCTGCTTATTTTTAGCAACTCCTTTTCACTCAAATTTTATTTACGAAATATGGTTACGAGCCGTACTCATAGCTTTTTGAAAATGTTCAATCATAACACCAACTCTAACTCCTCGATACACCACAGTGTACAAAGTTTTATGGTGGCCCATAAACATTTCGTCAGTTGTGAAAATACTTACACAATCACCTGTTATCTTGTTCCAAACCAACCACTCATTATGGTTCTCTTTTCTAGAAATAATATTTGATCGCATTCTTATTTCCTCCCTTTATTAAACAAGCACTCTACCAATTCATTTACAACAGAGTTCATTTTAATATTTATTTCCTTACGTTCTTTACCAACTGGATAGGCTGCACTATCATTGGTACCTGCAACCAAGTAGTCTGAACGTCTATTCTTCTTTATAAGTTGATCCTCAACCCAGGCTTCAAAACACCTAGCAAAGAGCTCTCTGTTGCTAGACCAGTACTTTCCTTCTTTACCTCGGTCCAAAGCAATTGATGTTCTCATAAACTCGCTTTTATCTGATGGGTAGGCGATCACATCTAATCTCTCACCGGTTTCCTTCTCATGGTACCAAGCAAGAGCCTGTGAAAATTTTTTCAACCGCTTTGTGAATTGACTGTTTAATCTTTTAGTTACCTTCTCTTCATCCTCGAAATACCTAATTTGAGAAAGGGCATATTCTTTCTCATTTTTAAGCTTTTGATGTTTTTTCTTCATTACCTCCAGAATGTTTCCTTTGCACTCTGAGTACATCGACTTCAACTCGCCACCAATTGTCCAACGAGTTTCAAGTCCGTTTTCATTTTGGTAATATGCTATGGCTTCACCCTCTTTGATTTGGGTCATTAATTCACCCATTGCAAGAAGTAATGTTGTAGGAACACCAGCTCCATTATTAGATAGGTCAGAAAGATACCCAAAACCTTGATGGTTTCCACTATGGGATTTCTCGAACAGCATACAATCGAAGAAATGGGCTAGCTCATGTGCAGCTACACCGAGAGACCCTTTTTCTTTTGTGAAATTGATGACTAGGTTATCAGGTTCAAAGTGACCAAGAGCCTTGCCTCTACCTCGTGCACCAAAAGCTATACCTAACTTACCCAAAGATATAACTTCTTCATCTACTTCCAACAAATCTGATAGGTCAACGACTGATTCAGAAAAGCGGGATAAGTGCTCTAATCCCACCCGATCATCAACATAATGCCCAAACTGGCAACCGCGGAACTTCAATCTGGATACGAGGTCTTCTGGCCTTTCTATCGAGTTGATCCTTCCTCCAGTACGATCTGGACGCTCAGGTAGGTTCCTTTGCCATACGGGGCCATTCCCCTTAGTAATCCGTTTTTGTTTTGACTTTATCAAATCATCCCAAGATTTTATCTTAGAGACAATCTTGAGGGTTGAATCTCTACTACTACGCTTTAAAAAGAAGCTGGCGTATTTTTCACCAAGAATTCTAAAATAAGATTCTCTTGCTTTCTCAATATCTTGGTACCTTATCTGTGCTTCCTCTTTTCGTCTAAACAAATATTTAAGCTTGCTTTCTTTGTCTAGTTCTTCAGAGTGCTGTAGTACCTCTATTTTCTCCTGTAGCTCATGGATGAAACTCTTTATCTCCATAACCCCTCTGTCCTCAAGATAAAGCTGTTTGTTCATGGCTGCCACAAACGAACTAAACTGATCCCATGTCGTACATTCTGATAATAAATCTAACAACTGAGTAGACGCTTTTAGGAATGCTGCTCGGCTTGACATATCATTATTTGGAGCCGCTGAGATTCTTTGTATAATTAGTTGCTTACATTTTGCAACTTTTGCGTCGACTCCACGATTTTTCTCATCTTCAAGAGAGAATGAAGAGAATAGTTCCTTTTTAGTGATCATCTCCGCGGCTACACTTGAGGATGTATTCTCCAAATCGCGTAATCGCTCCTGGCTTCTACATTGTTGGAACGATTCCTTCAAAGAGTGCAATTCCTTACGACTGTAAAGAATTTTTTCTCCTACATCGTAAGCTACATTTTTACCGATCTGATTTTCTGTACGCACGTCCTTAACGTCAGGTACTGGCAAATTTGATGATACCTCTTCGAAAATTGATAATTGTGCTAGCATATAAAACCTCTCCTTTTTGATCAATAAAAAGAGGAATCAAAATGGATTAACCATATGATTCCTCTAAGTTTTTATTAATGTCTTATCTCCTTTTCAGGTTGAAATATGACAGTACGTAACTCGCTATATTATTCTTTCCATAGTAACTAACAGGATCTACTGGATACGTAGCCTCCTCATCAATTGTAGGAAAATATATACTAAACCCGTTGAATTCAAAGAATAACCCCAAGTCATTATTATTACGTTCAATTTCCTGGATAAGTTCTAATAGACGGCTTGTAGTTTTCATTGGTCCTGTTTTCATTGGTTATATCCCCTTTGAATTTAATTTGAACTACACTCGCCTTGACTCCTATTTCACATAGAGAGGCTGCTAGTAATTTCAGCTTAGAATCGCTCATAATCTTCTCCTATTTACTGTTAAATAAATTTTTTAATGATTCCACTTGGGCTAATTGCTTTAACTGATGCTTCCCGTTTTGTCCTGGTTGTGACCTTAGTCGTTACGGTCCCATTATCATGCTTCATTTTGTCTTCATTTTTAATTTTAGAGACAATTTCAAGCCCTTGAACGACATGAAGATTATCTCCTTCACCGATAAGTCCATTGACGCCACCTGAAGCCAGTAGAAGGGCCATATTGCCTTGTGCTATTGGCATAATAGGATTACCCCCAATCACAAGCGACTTAGGTTTAGAGCGCTCCTGAAAAGCTTTAAAGCCTTTACTACTCCTGATCGCTTCTGTGAAATCTGATTTGTTACTTAACTTTGTGTAAAAAGTCTTTATGGTTAAAGGGCTAGAAGGTACTAACCATTCATGTTTACCAACTAACATGTTAATTGGAGTAACGTTTTCTGAAATAAATGACTCACTTTGCATCTTCAATAAGAAACTGTAAAGCTTTTCATTTATTTTTTTATAAGCCTCTTTTCTTTTATGGCCAATAAATATACACTGCTTAAAATCATCATAATCTTCATCTGAAAAGCGGAGGATACCGGCTTGTTCAAAGTGAGTGGCTAAGTATCTCGCTATTTTATTATCAGAGAACCGGTAAGAAGGGATAACATAAACTATCACTCCCCCTGGCTGAAGATATCTAGCATTCCGAACTAATTCTAAGTACTCTTTACGATCTGCAGAATTATCGATGTCTCCTTTGATTGCAAAATCATAAGGGGGATTCAGATACAATAATCCAAATGAGTCATTGCTGATCACCATACTCTCAATAGGGGCATTTATGCAATGATTCAACGCCTCTTTTGCTTTATCCGCCCTTCCTTTATCTAACTCAACTCCATAAGTAGCGATGGATACTTCCTGATTCGCTGAAAGCTGTTTGAGTATATCTCCTTCTCCGCATGTAGGATCTAATATGCTACAACTAGAAGGAAACGATAGGATCTTTTTTAAAAGTTCACCCTGCCTGGTTGGTGTAGCAAAGAAACCCGCTCTTAACTTATTACCTAAATGACTCATAACGTTTCCACCCTTATTAGTTTGATAAATAGAAGAAGTGCTACTTCAAAATGAAATAGCACTTCTTTAAAACACTTATTCAGTTAATTGATTCAGAACGGTAAATCATCATCAGAAATGTCGATCGGCTGTCCATCATTTGCGAAAGGATCTTCATCTACTCGAGTATAATTATTGTTCTGCTGCCTATTTTGATTGTTATATGAAGTTCTCTGGGACCCTTGGGAATTGTTATTTCCCCTTTGAGAATTATTGGACCCTGCATTCTGAGTTGTTCGAGGTTCTAGAAATTGCACAGACTCAGCTACGACCTCTGTCATAAACACTCGGCGCCCATCTTGCCCTTCAAAATTGCGTGTTTGAATTCTTCCATCAACACCAGCCAGGCTTCCTTTCTTAAGAAAGTTCGCAGCATTTTCAGCAGGACGTCTCCAAACAATACAATTAATAAAGTCAGCGTCTTTTTCTCCAGCTTGGTTAGTGAAATTTCTATTCACTGCCAAAGTAAAGGAACAGACTGCTACTCCAGATGGCGTATATTTCAGTTCGGGATCCTTGGTAAGTCGCCCCACTAATACAACTCGGTTCATGCCGGACATTTAAATTTCCCCTTTTTAATAAATTCAATTACCTCTCTCTTTTTGGTCAACCGAATCCAATTAGTCTTCTAAGTCAAAAAAATAATTCATTAATGAATTCCATCTTGATTTAAACGACTTCCTTGAATAAGATTTGGTTAAATTGCTACCTAGATGGTACGTGTCTTTCTCATCGTAGAATCTCCAAGCAACCGTGTCTCCAGTTGCTTTCTGCATACAATCCACGAAACCTAGAATTTCAGGCACCGCTTCATTTTTGGTAAGAGCTTTACATCTGTAGAAGCGCTTAGATCCGTCTCTAAAGATTAATTCAGCTTTTACCTTACTCCTTTGCGGAATAACTCTCATTGCTATACGTTGTTCCTCTACAACATCCTTTTTACCGCCTAATAGTTCTGCTAATTGCATTGTCAAAAACACCCTTTCGAAAGTTTTTTTGCGTAAAACGCAAAAAGAGCTCTTCGAAACGTCTAATTACATACTAAGTAAAGTATGTTAGACGCTCCAAAGAGCTCAAAAGTTAAATTTTAAACCGCTAACCCAAGTTGGTTGCCAAAAAAAGATAAGAGAAAGGTAATATACTTACAGTATAACGAACATATCTATTTTACTCAAGTCATTATTGGTTTAGTTTGGTATTTTTTACGGCAGCTCTATATTATAGACAAATTACATATTGGCTGCTCTCTCTACTAATGCTTTTTAATGTACTCCGTCCGGACGATCAATTTTTGATAATGTGACCTTACCTGATTCTTTATACAGAGCACCAGAGTCTATGCTTGTATACGAACCGAAGGCAATTGATAAACCCAGAACTATTGCAATTAGTTTCTTTTTCATTCTATACCTCCTTTAATAATGTCATTTATAGATTAACATACATTTCATTTACAAGAATATTTTACTATTATTAATATACAATCATCTCCCATTGGAGAGTAGGAGTGATCAATTATGAATATGCAACCAGCTAATTTTGGTAAGAAAATTAAAGATACACGTAAGTCCTTAGGTCTAACCCAAAAAGAGCTCTGTGATCGTGTCTGTACTCAGGGGTACCTCAGTAGGTTAGAAAAAGGAGAATATGCCCCTACATTGCCAGTTTATTTTGGATTATGTAAGAAGCTAGGTGTAGATCCTGAATCCTTCTATAAGTCTTCAGAAATGATGGAGCAGGATGACTATGTTAAAGAGGTTATTTTTGAGATTAGAAAGGCAGCATCTAAAAGGGATTACCACTTCATTTTAAAAAATGTAAATATTGAATTGTCTAATCCTGCGTTCCAAGGTAATAAGGAAAGACAATTTTTATTATGGCATTTAGGAGTAGGAAAATATTATTTACAAAAGGACTTTGAAGGTGCAATAAATACGCTAGATGAAGCTTTAACTCTTTCCAACAGGAGATCTGGAATCATTTATGACTATTATCTAGAAGTTCTACTTAGTAAAGCAATTATATATAGTGACGAAAAAAAATATACCGATGCTCTAATGATCTATACAGAGGTGGAACGCTCTATTAATAGTCACATGGAGGTTGATGACTCTAAATTTATAGTAAGGTTTTATTACAATTATGCCAGATTAACCAATATGCTTAAAGATTTTACCCATACAATCTCATTAGTGAATAAAGGTATAGAGTTATGTTTAGATAATGAATTCATCTATCTTCTTGGAGATCTCCATTATTTAAAGGGTATAAACTTCTATGACATGGATTCATACGAGGATGCCCACATTTCTTTCCAGAATGCCTTTTACAGCTATAGTTTAATAAATCATGAGGTTTTAGTCGAACGGTCTTTAAATGCCCTTAAAGAGACACAGGAGAAATAAAAAAAGATATTGCCCCACATTTGTGGAAGCAATATCTTTTTAAAATCATGATGCAACTGTTCTTGAATACTTCTTCTTTATTAAGTCACTCCAGGACTCTATCCATGTTTCAAGATGTTCCTGATATTCGTTCTTTAATCGTTTATAATCCTCGGGATAAGCTTCTCTTAAAGGTATCCGCTTGTAGTGAAAGTATGGAATATTTGTTAATGCTTTTTTCCCTTCAGCTAACACGCGCCTTAACTCTTCATCAAAGTAACAAGCCTTAAGAAAAGACAAGCCCTCATCACGAATTATTTCACCCCAATCCATTCCTATCTCCCTGTTATCACAGTTAAATGGACATAAGTAACATCGTGATCTTTTCATTGGAAACTTGTTTTCCTGAAGAAACTGAATACTTTCATCCGTAGTAAGCCCCATTTCCACTAGAGGATAGGACAGATACATGTATTTGAATTGAGGAGATTTGTAAGTGTTTATCCTTCTAATTTCATCATATGAAAAACCTATATCGATAATAAAGGCAACATCTTTCGGCATCCGCTTATTTGGATCTAAACCAATAGACTCCATAACCCATTTCCGTGCAGCTTGCTTAACAGGGACAATTTTAAAGTCAATCGTACACTGTCTCTTGGTTAAACCAGCAGGAACTTCTTGGCCGGTTAAAGGATCCAATTTACTGAAATAAGTAACCATTTGATACCTCTGGTAATCCGTCTGAAGATAGCGGAATAACATTTCTTCTAAGCCCCCTTTCATACTCTTATGATGAGTACAGAGAAACGGGGTTGTATCCTTAAATTGTTCTTTTCTTTGTTTCCACCAGGCAACCTGTTCATGAATAAAATCGGGTTCAGCACCGGTATCTGAAAAGATGACTAAATCATATTTATAATCCAATTCACCCTTTAAATGGGAATCATACAAATGAGCAGACTGCGTTCCGCCACCAAAGGATAAAACGTGATAAATCCTTTCTTTCCCTTCTCTCTTGAGTTCATTTATAATTTCTTCTTTGGACTTAAAGACTCCATTCCTATATTTAAGATGCTCGCGGAAATTTTTCTCATCTTCAAATAAGGTTAATTGCTCCAATGACATATTCATGTCTCCCCTCAAAATAAAAACCACTAAGAAATTGATGCTTTCGCATAAACTCTTAGTGGTAGCTCTTATGAATTTTTATTAATTTGCTCTCTGTAACGAATACCGTATAAGTTGGCTTTCATACATAGTCCTAATCCGCCGATCGACGTCCAACCTCATGACTGTAAACTCAGTTTCAATATCATGGATGGTCTTAAATTTTTCTACGTCCTTCTCTTTTATCCAACCCTTCATGATATTCTGTTTTAATAATTTTGCATCAGGTTGAGAATATTGGATTAAAAAGTCTGCTCCAAGTTTTTTATATATCTCCTCAGAATCATAGGTTGGTTTATTAAATCTCAAACTTACCGATCCATATTTATGTTTTAGAAGTCGCTTTAAATCCTTCTTTACCTTTTCATCCGTTTCTATGGCCAAAGTCTGTATAATGCTACATTTCATCATTTCGTTTTTTAATTCTTCATACTGACTGTCATACATTTCTGCCTTTGGTAGCACCGCATTTAAGCTAGTTGCTAACTCCTCCATCCCTAGTCTTGTGTATTTATTTAGATTAGGTTTAATTAACTCTTTTCCCGCCTTATTAAAAGCTGGGGCGCAAAAGAAACTAACTGGATTTTGGTAAGGTTTAACTAGCTCTAAAAGTTCGTTATTATCTTTTATTTTTTCATATTTAACTTCTGCCATATCTACAAAGAGTTGTCCAAAATGATCATAAAGAAACTCATTAAGACTTAGATAATCTGTAGTTCCAGTTTTTTTGGTGGTAAACTTACAGACCAAATTGTGTTCCTCAAGTTCATGACGTTTATTTTCAGAGGTTTCGAGATGATAACGAAATTGTTTTTTAATCATATCTATATTTCCTTTTAAAGTCTTCAGCTTAAGGTAGTGTTTAAGACGAATAAACTCCTCCATGATTAATGCTGCGTATCCTGGCTTATCTTCAAAAAGGTCTAATTGCACATTAGATAATTTACTATAATCTAACATGTCTTTCATAAAACACTCCTACTACTCCCTTTATCTAGCTAAGGGAGTGGATTCTTTCCCTGCTAGAAGGGGGTGAACTTTTAATTGACGTTTCTCTTATAATATTTTTTAAGCCAATCATGTTCGTAAGGATTGTCTATAAATGAGAGTTTTCCTTTCCTAAAGATCAACTCTACATTTCCAGACTCATTCAAAATGTGTATGGCCATCATATTTTTGTTTTCTTCTACGTAAGTAGACAGTTCTTTTTTATCGATAAGATCCTTTTCCCTAACGGAAGAATCCTCGTTTACACAATAAGCTTGATATGGCATCTTATCGCTCTCCCTGGAGTTTATTTAATTTCATGACAAAGCTGGCTGTTTATCCAGAAAGACATCGAGGACTTTAACTAACCCGTTTTTAATACTTACCTTTATTAAGACTGGAAGACCGTTTGATATCCCAACCTGCAGTCGGTAGATAAACCCTTGCTTGGGATTAAAAGCTAGGTATTCTCCATCTTTCTTTAGGGAATGAAGTAGCCTCTGTTTATTTGATGGGGCTGCATAGAACATTTCAAATCGATTAAGCAAATATATTACCCTCTTTCGACCGGTTTAGTTTTTGATGTACCTTCACAATAAGTTCTCGAGCATCTGGAAAGATGCTTTTTATATAATCCGTCGCATGATATTCATCAACAGTCGAGCAAGTGTACTTTTTAGAGCTCCAGTCACCTGACTCATAGGTTTTAAAGTTAACTTCGAATAGCCATTTTTGAGGATTTACTTCTCCGTCATAAACTTCTTGATGTGGGAGAATGCTCGTAACTAGTGGTGTCTTTATATATACCGGAGGTTGTGGTCCATTCCCATTTACAATTATGTAAGCTGGATGGCCCAACATTAGGTAAAATACAAAGATATGACCTTCTGCTATTACCTCACCATTCTTAGACACGCAGGTATTTGTAACTTTAAACTGATGGTCATTTGTAAAGAAATCAAACGTCATCCCGCTACACCTTCCCCATAAGAAAAGAGATTGAAGTCCTCAGGTTGCAATTCACTCCTGACGGATTCAATCTCTCTTAGTAACACTGGTAATTTGCTTGCTTTACCTTTAATTCGTAATTGAATGTTTACCGAGTGATCAGGTAAACAAATAATCCCCACTTTTCCTTTAGAAAATATCCCCCTCATACCGCCTGGTTCTAAGGAAGGTCTTCTAAGGAAATCACTGATCCATACTGCTTGCGTTTTTTCAGGATGAATCATATCAAATTCGACTGCTTGTATAGTTGGTTTAAATCCAGCCATACTCATTTCGAATAGGTACAATCCACCATCAATCAGGCCATCAAAGTGGATTCTATATCCGTACGCTTCTTGATGCTCTCCCTTAGGTCCAAATGGTTGAATCCTAAAGATATGGCCGTCAATACTCCATTCATACCCACCCTTTACTGGACGAAAATGAAGACCTCTTAAAGCACTCTCGAGTTCACGTGGATGAACAGCAGCAAATGTAGTTAATTTAAACATACAAACCGCTCCCATCCACGCACATACAATTAATTCTTTCTTTCCTCATGTCAAAGCACCCTTTCCAAAATGGATTAAGAATTACCCTTCTTAAAACACAAAAAAAGCCTTTGAGCAGAGGCATATACTTAAAAAAGTATGTACCAGGCCCAAAGGCTTTCGTGTGTGTTTAATTAACCTGCTGACCGAAGTGGTCGCTGAAAAATAAAAGGTAAATTCTTATATTTTCAGTATACTATTCGTCATACTCGGTTTCAACACTTTATCCCTATTCTTCAAGCTTTTCAATACCTATATCGAATAGATTCGATTCATTTCTTAATTCTTTTACTTTGCTGCAACTAATAGGAAATTCAACTCTAAATTTTTTATCGGATATAACCCGTTTAGCAACATCTTTGGGTAATTCAAATAAAGAAACTTCTCTAGAATCGTACTCCAACGGATCTACTGATTGAGACTCTCTGTCTTTAATTTCAGCGGATGTGTATTCAATAATACATGCCAATTCTAAAGCGGTTTCGTGATCTAGATAATGGTAACTTTTCCTGAAAATATAGTTTTTACTTTTAAATGCCATAGGTTGATCGCCTTTCATAATTGGCTTGTGATTACGAGCAGTTGAGAACACTTATAAAACCCCCACTTTAAATATAATTACCTTAACTATACTTGACATATATGGGGGGACTGTTAAATCCCATAATAATTCTCTAATATATAAAAAGCTTTTAATCTTACCAATATAACAGAATGTATTATCATTCATTATAGACTTTTTTTGCAATTTATAAAGATTAAGAAGTTACCATATACCTCAATCTATATATACCCAAATGTCTAACCGTTACACACTTGAATCCAATTGTTCAGACACTTAGAATACGAGTGGCTCCAAATTAACTTAGATAAGTATTCTTCTCATTAATCAATAGTTTTATGCCAGCAGCTTCATATCGAGCGGCTATACTGCTTGTATCCCAAGAAGAGGGCATTACTCTACTAGACAATAAATCATGCTCCTCTTTTGTTACTGTAGCCGTCCATAAATACATGTTAAGTATCTCTTCCACAAACTTCTGATTAAGCGTCCCTTCTTTAGCCCTAGACTCACAAACATCTTGAATATATTGTTTTTTAGGAACAAGATGTTCATACTCTAACCCTTTAAAATCTTTCACTTTTAATTTGTCTAAGGCCCGGTTTGTAATATAGTCTGTTGTATATAACTTATTCTTATATCCCCTGGGTAGATTTTGTGTGGCTAAGTAAATATGAAGATTAGTTAAAAATTTACGTTGACCTTCATTAATCCCTTTCATGTATAAATGATCTTCATACTTTAATGAAATTAAGAATTCGAAATATTTTCCGGCCAAAATTTTAATAATATTTTCTCTTGTTTCAATCATTACAGTTCTCCCTAATTAGTACTTTTATACCATTTCTAAAATTACCATATATTTCATTTATTTGCTATAAAAATCTAAATCTATTTTTCGACAAAGTACTAGTTAAATATTTAAGGAGATCTCAAATTTCGGATCAGTAGCACTCGATACCTCCATTCTCAACCGACCATTTTGAAATATCTTCATGTTACATTCCGTACCAGCAATTGGATCGGCACAAAAATAACAGCCATCAATAGTGTGTATAATAGCGTATTTTTCATTAACATCATAAAATTTAACGCTTATTTCATCTGTTCCATGCACTGTTTGTACTCTTTCATAAACATGAATCTCTTCTTTCCAAGGAAGATATTCAGCCTCATAGGATTTGTTAGTCATACACTCTTCCCCTTAAAAATAATACTTCTCATATGAATATTAGCTTAAACTTCTTATAAATTTTACTAATTACTTCAAAAAAATACACCTCTTAAAGGTGTATTTGGAATTTAGTATTTTCTATGGAGTTTAAATAAATCGTAAACATCCCCAATTATTTGTACAGTTACTTTATCGGTTTTAACAACACCATTCTGATAAACTACTTTAAATTCAAATGTAACTGGACCTGATTTAAGTGTAGTTCCTGGTTCTAGTAATGAAGGATCTTCATGTTCACCCTCATGCTTACCAGTATTAGTTGGTTTGATATTAATGGTAGGTGTGTAGCTCGAACCCTTTTCTTGCTTAGCATCCATTTTTACCGTCAGATTGCTTATAGGATACTTAGTAGTATGAGCGATCAAGATGAATTTTTCACCACTATAAAACTCACTTGGGTCATTTCCGCTTTCTAAATGTCTTTTTAACCATGTTGCCGTGTGGTTCACCTCACCGCGGATAGTTAACGGCTGCGCGTTGAATGAAATAGTAGCCTCTGCGTCATTGTAGCCATCATCTACTGTTCCTTTAAAGCTATATTTTCCAACTTCGGCTTTATCAATTACATAACAGATTTTTTGGCCAGATTTTACACCGGTTTGAGAATGGACTTGCTTATAACCCGTAGATCGCTTATCCATTTCTATAGTAACCTTCAAAGGATCATTATCTTCATCTGTTGGGACTATACAAACATTGACCTTGTCCCCCTCATATACTTCTGCTGGAGTATATGATATTGTGATTTCCGGCTTAGTATTTACATGGATGTTTGTTGAAACTTTATTATCATCTTCGTTTGATTCCCTTATATCATCCTTACTATCAACAAATGCAGTAAATAATTGCTTCCCCGACTTGACCGGTGAAAAGTCAATATAGGTAGTTCGTTTAGATCCAGGAGCTAACTTACCAACTGAAACTGTGCTTAAGGTGCTATTCCCCGATTCTAAGGACACCTGGTGCTCATTTACAGTGGTTTCCCCGGTGTTTTGATAAATCACCTTAGCAACATATTCCTCGCCTTTAGTGAGAAATTGAACCGGCTTTCTATCCTTGCTCAAAAGTTCAATGCTCTGTGCAGTTAAATTCGTATCCTGTATGGTAAATGTCACTTTGGACGAATAGTTATCATCTTCATTGGATTCCTTGATGCGATCGTCGTAATCCGCAAAGGCATATACCTCGTATGAGCCTGGAGGTAAGTTTTTATAATCTTTACTAATCCATCGACTCCTTGTGTCCATGTAATCTATCGATTGGACATTCCCTTGCATCTTACCATTTAAGATATGAGTGTGGTTGACTGTTTCAATTGGGGCATCGGCTTTAATATTACCTTTAACCCTTACAGTATCCCCAATTCAAATTTGTACTGTTCTTGATTATCTACATTGTAAACTTTGGTCTCAGCCCCATAAAGGTTTCGCGGCTTGACCTTAAATGTAACTTCTTTTGAATAATTATCTGCTTTATTGGATTCCTTAATCTTGTTGTCGTAGTCCGCATGCGCTTTTACTTTATAGGTACCTGGCATGAGATCAGTGTATGTCTTAGTTATAATACGAGTCGATCCGGTTTTGTCTGGATAATCAGCGGTTCTGATGTTTCCTTGAGACTTACCGTTAAGTAAATGAGTATGGTTTACATTACCTATTTTAGTATCACTATGTACGTACCCTCTAACGGTAACAGGTTCCCCATATTCAAATTCCGTTACATCTTTCCCATTCCTATCTTGGATGAGAGTATCTCCTCCATAAAGGTTTGGATAAGGTGGCACGTATTTTAGGACTGCTTGGTCCCCACCGAACGTCCAGTACGTAGTATTGGCCCACTTCTTAGTGCCTCCATATGATACACCGTACCAAATGGCTGTGTCCGACTCATCGGCATCAATTCTTGTGTAGTAACTTCCTTCTTTGAAGTATAGGCTTGGTGTATCCTTAGCTGGTTGCCTTGGATAATCCCTTCGAAGTACAGGATAGTCATTCATTCGAAGTTTATTTGCATCTACCCCGCTTGTTAACCCAACCTTTCCTCCGTTGAATCCAACTTCATTAAAATCGAAAGGAACAATTAAGGGAGTATAAACAATTTGCTTATCTACACGTTTGACCAGGTACATTGCCCATTGGGCCGGATCAAATTTTTCTTCAAATAAGTCATCCAAAGGAATATAGGCTGTAAAAGTGACATCATTGTATTCCATATTACAATCAAGATTGTTCTTATTAACAGCAGAGTTAGGACATCTATTGTATAATCCAGAACCTTGGCTGTTGTACTCGAGATCCTTAGTCGCATCCCAAGTTCCTTGCTTGGTTCCATAAATCTTGGTCGTATTACTTCCCACTTTTTTCAAGACAATGTGAGTAGATTGGTTGGAAGCTGTATGATGTTTATGGCCAGCTAGTACACTCCAGCCATAGAATCTTAGATACTTTTTATTCTCACCATCAAAATCTCCTGTAACAATTGAGTATCCATTTTTGTCAAATTTCTTACTATAAACGTCATAAACAATCCTTTTTCCACTTGTCCAGCTACTCGACTTACTCCCCAATTGAGCTGTTCCATTATTCCAAGCGTTCTTTACACTAGATTCAACAGAATAGGGGGAGTACGCCGCTTGCGTCTCAGACGTAAAAGCGGCCATACCTGTCAGAACCAGTGAAATAGTTAAAAACCATTTTACTATTCTTTTCTTCATGATCCTTCCCCCTCACATAGGTTATTTTCTAAACAATCTCCTGACCCAGCTATTTGTAGGTCCGTGGAAATATGCGAATAATCCACCGGCCAAACCTAATCCTGCCACTGATGATAAAGTGACAATTAAAGCTTTTGACCCTTTTTCTTCTTGGGCAGTTTCTAAATCAGAAGCAGCCTGTTCTTTGCTGCTTGAATCCTCAGAAACGTTCTCGCTATCTGATTTTGACTTTTCTTCAGTTTCATTGTCCTCTTTCTTGTCTTCTTCCATTTGGTCTTCTTTGTCTGAATCTTTTTTCTCCTCTTTGTTATCCTTCACAACATCTTTTTTGTCATCGTCTTTAGAGGCGATCTCAGTCACAGTTAAACCTGTATTATCACTCTTCTCATCTTTAGAAGTTGATGACGATTTACTAGAACTTGTTGAGCTCTGAGATTGAGTGCTACTTGGTTTTGATTGGCTAGATGACGTTGTCTTACTATCTGAAGATGAAGACTTACTTTGGGTTGACTTAGAAGGACTTGAACCAGCACTTGGCTTTGATTCCGGTTTAGCTGTTGGTTTAGGTGCCGGCTTAGACTCAGGTTGTGGCTTAGGCTGTGGCTTTGGCTCTGGCTTTGGTTCTGGCTTTGGCTCAGGTTTCGGTTCTGGCTTTGGTTCTGGCTTTGGCTCAGGTTTCGGTTCTGGCTTTGGCTCAGGTTTTGGATCTGATACCACTTTCGTATACACAGTCAAAACTTCATGCTCATTTGGAGAAAAGGGACTGATAATTTTAAACTGTTGTCCACTATACTTAACTTGACCGGTATAAGCCCCATCCAAATGAAACAATCCACCTTGATAAAACCCAACAATAGCTCCCTTACAGTAATTTGTAGCTTGAACTCCGTTGTCGTATCCTTCATTTTTTGATGAAATACTCATTGTGCAAGATCCTGTAGCTGCCAAAGCTTGTGTTGGAAGCATGAATAAAGTAAACATCATTAGTACACCTAGAATTTTTTTCATTTTCTCTCCACCTTTTAGTTTTTTTAATAAAGTCCAACATGTCTTTTAATAGATCCCATCAAAGAAGCGATCTTACAAACATAAAAAAGCGGTCTTCAGACGAAGGGAGAGAAAAAAGCATAATTGCTTTTTACTTCCTTTAGTCCAAAGACCGCATATAGTTATGTAGTGTAAACCGCTAACTCAACTGAGTTGCAAATAAAAGAAATGTAATACTTATATTTACACTATAGCAATTTATTAACTGCATTACTATACATTTTTGGACAATTATTAAATATGTAGTTTCCAATATTTATCTCGACTAAAGTGAGAGAATATGAACCTTTTTTACTAATTTAAGCATAGTTATTTATACTCATATACAGATGCTTGTCGGATTTTAATAGAATCACCGGCAAAATACCTTGGAGAATCTGTACTGATGACCATGATCACACTTGGACCTTGCAGATTGTCTACAATATCGTAACGGGAGTTAGTATATTTGTAGGGAAACGAGGCATTTGAATCGTCTATGAACTCCAAATGTTCGATGGTAATATTCTTTTGGTACAGGGAGTTTTTCAGGGGTTTGAGACTGTCGTCAAGTTCCAAATGATATTTCAAACTCTCCTGGATACTTTGCTTTGCCTTTTTTTGATCAAATACGATATTCCCTTCAACCAATCTATTAGAATCTAGAGCAAGGGATGCGTCGTGAACGGCTAGCTCTGCAGCATTCTTCATTTGACGAGTAGCGGTCTTATCAGTATCCAAATTGATTTGAATGCTCATTATGAATGCGAATAGAACGGTAAGAAGCACTGCGCGCATCGTTTCAGCCATAGTCTTGCCTCCCTTACTCTAAATGTGTTCACTTAGGACCTTTATGTCTTTTTTAAACTTGTCTGGTCCCTGATTGAAGATGTCTAAAACAAAAATATATCCTCTAGGTACTTCAATGCTGCCAGTTATATATTGATTCCTCGAAGTCAGGCTTTGTGTTCCTTTGAAGGTAATAGATGATTTTTTGAAATTGTAGTCATTTACCAATGTGCTTTTCATCTCATCAATGATTTCCGGAGTAAACCTACCTTCAATTGCGGCTTTCCTGGCTCCTTCATTTAATACGACTTCAACTGCTTCGCGTTCAAGACTTTCCTTGTAGGATAGTATTGGCGTGAACATGAAGTTGATGACAAGGAACAACGTCATCCACATTCCGAGCGCCTTACTCAAAGGTGTTCACCTCTCCCTTCAAAAGATATACTGCCGGCATAAAACCGGCAGTGTGAGCATTGTGAAATTCCAAGATTACTTTAACTTAGTTTGAACTCCAGTTACTCGGTCACCGTAGTGATCAGCCTCGTTACCTACGAGTGTATAAGCAACTCCGAATAAGAAAGCTCCGATTGCTACGACTGTTACACCGATTTTTAGAAATGTAGATAATGTTTGATTCATAATGTTCCCTCCAGGTTAATGTTTTTGTAATTGATGGTGAGTTTCCAGTGTCTTGTGATGACTATCGTTTTTGCTTTCTAAAGCTCCAAAAACGATTGCTAACACTAAGGCAACTAATACAATTGTTGTAAAGGCGATTGACATAAAGGTTGAGATCGATGTGTTCATGCAGAGATCCCTCTTTTACTTTGCTAATTTTGATTCGACAGCTGTAACTCTTCCGCTGTAATGGTCACTTTCTCCACCCACAAGGGTATAGGCAACTCCAAATAGGAAAGCTCCGATTGCTACGACTGTTACTCCAATTTTCAAGAACGTGGACAGGGTTTGATTCATTTTAATTCCTCCAATATATTGTGATTTTTTTATTTCATCTATATGAACTAGCTGCTAGAGCCTCTATAATTCAACTATTTCCAATGTAAGTAGCAACGTCATCGGAGATGTCTACAACATTGGGGTACATTAACCCGAATATGAGAGCAGCAATTGTAACCGCCGTTACCGCGATCTTCATAAACGTACTTATGCTTGTGTTCATTACCTCACCTCCCTAATGGCTGGAACTCAACACGTTGGAGACCATGATGACTACTACAACTATAAAATTGATGATGATTAGAAAATGAGTTACTTTCACTGGTATTCCTAAGAGATCGGTAGTAACTTTACGCTTCCTTCTGTTATTCTCTATCTGGGCCCTCGTGAACATTTCTTGCATCCCTTTTAAGGATGTTATTGCTGTGACCCGGTCAACTCTGTCTAATGATTTAAGGACAGAAACCAATGACCTTCCCTCTCTGGTACCAAGCTTCTTCCCTAAGTTCTCCAATGCTGCATCAGGACCAATATTGCTAGACCACTCTGTTAAAGTTTTAGCCAGAAAGGGTTGGATGGTTGAAAAGTATGGAAGTAAGTCTTTGATCAAGTTGTAGGAATTGATTCTACTCACTTTCATCATCTGTAGTTCGTTGATTAACAGATCGTAAAGCATGAACACTTCCGCATTTTTCTTTGCTTGCTGAAAATCAACGAGCCTTTTCATGAAGAAGACAAACAATGAATATGGCATAGATGGTAGAAAGAAAAGAAACCCAATGAAGATTACTGCAAAGGCAATTATGCTAAACTCACCCGTCATAATAAAAGGAATAAATACATAATTCCCGAGGAGAATGACTGCACCTACAATGAAGATTATGTGGTAAGTAAGTGAGGTTAACCCTAATGGATTCCCGGCCTTTTTAAGCCAATCCTCTGCAGCTGATTTTGATGCTGATTCTTGAACTAGTGCCCTTCCTTTATTTAAGGTACTTCTCATCCTTAGACGGGTTTGAAGCCGCTCAGTTGAGTTAGAGAGCCCTGCGTACACCAGGGCTCCGCCTCCTAAAGAAAAGACAATTGCCATACCATAAATGATATATGGTATAAACTTGTAGAGAACTACACTTTCCAATGTCTTCTCCCCACCTTTCTTATAAATCGTTTTTAGGCTTTTTCAGTATCAAGCTGATAAATACGGAGAAGATCACACCTATTAAACTAGCGACAAACAGTGATAGTGCGTAATTATTATCGAACTGAAGATTAAACCAATCTTGAGCACCTGATGTATAGTATCCCAATCCTATAGACCCAACAAATATAGGGACTGTAATAAATCCATTGGCCACACTATCCATAGATTGCGATTTTTCTTCCTCAAGCATTTCCTGAGTTTGTTCTACCTGCCTTGACAATACTAATAGGGCATTTAAGACATTTTCGTTTGTTAGATATGCTTTAAGGAGTATGCTGCCAAGACGTTTAGCCCAGTTAGAATTTGAAGAATAAACAAAGATCTCTATTACTTCCCTAAGTTGGTCTTCATTACGTGATACTTGGAGCTCCGAGATAAGTCGCGTAAAGACTCTTCTAAGTTCTCTATTCTCAATTTCCTTGTACGACTCCACCAACGCGTAGTAAATGTCGTATGAGTTTGCGCTGTACTGTTGTGTGATAGTCTGGATAATCGTTAAGATCTCATCACTTACGCTATTACGTACTATACGCAACTTCATTTGTAATGCTAAGTAAGGAATTGCCCCAATACATGCTGCAATTAGAAGGGCGCCTATCCAGTCTTGGAATTTAAGGAAGGCTACCACAAAAGTAAACCCTGAAAGTAAGCTGGTTACCACGTAGAATGCTGCTACATCGCCATTAGACTTAGTGGAGCTTGTAGCTTTTATCAGGAGATAAATGTGCCTGAAGAAAGGATGTTCAATTCGTTTGGTCTTAAACTCATTTTCGGTCTTTATAATCCTCAACCTGGATCGGTACTGCCATTCACTAATTTTTTCTTTTAAGGGAAGAGCAATAACTTCCTTAGTGGTATAAAGGGCGAAGGATACCGCTAAGACGTATAAGATCAAGTGAGTCCCACTCGCCCAGAACCAAGTGACTAGACTATCCATAGATAGTTTCTCCTTCCCCTACACCTTCCAAGACCGAGTCGTAGGAGTTATCCTTCAAGTTTAGATACTCAGACATTCCTGATTCTTGCTCACGTTTGCTAAGAAGTGTCAGGAGTCGTTTTGCGTCTTCTTCACTTTCCTCCATCATGCTCATAAACAGTTCCTTCGAAATTTTAGATGAATAGTAGTATTTGTTTGTTAGGGGACTAAACCTTATAAGGTCCTGAGTAAAATGCATTCGACGTTTCTCATCCCAGACTATCTCAGTTACACCTATTACCCTTTTCCGTCTTCGATCTCGATCACTTTTCAACGTAATAACAATGTCTATGTTTTGAGCAACCCTAGCGATTTCGTTATCAATATTACGTGTAGGGAATTCGTCAAGGATATGCCGCGCAATCTGTTCCACAACATTATCTACATTGGTAAGGTGGTACGTTGTTAGGTTGCCACGTTCCCCACGTTCTGAACTTTGAAGATATGCCTCAGTTTCCAGTGAGCGGATTTCACCGACAATGATATAGTCATGTTCCATACGAAGGAGGCGGGGCATTGCCTTATGAAGGTCTCCCTCCTTAGCCTGGACTTCAAAGAAAAGTCTGTCAGGAAAGTGTTTAGACAGTCCAAGCTCAAAATGTTTCTCCATCACTGCCCCAATATACTCAGGCTTTCTCTCCCTAATCATCGTTTTCATGAAAGTGGTTTTTGCAGAACGGACACGTCCAGCAAAAACAATGTTAACCATTGCCTTGCTTAGTGCTTGATAGATGGGAATATCACGTTCTGGAATTGTTTCTCGTTTGGACTGTTCAAGAAGAGAGAGATCCTGAACAACAAATCGCCTGAACATAACGTAATTGTCACGCGAACGAGGTTTTTGGATCATTGTAATACGTGATCCATCTTCCCTTTCGATTTCAATTTCTGGCTTTTGTTCATTCAGAACTGCGTCTTTCATCCGGATTAAGAAGGCTCTCTTAACACGCTCTACAGCTTCTTCATTTTCATACGTTTCATCCTGCTTAACGAATTTCCCATTAATATCAATCCACAGTTCGGTCCCCCTGATTACACAGGCTTCGGAATCTGGGTACTTCTCCCACTTATGAAGTATGCCTACACCCCATACTTCATGAAATACTGCCTCCGCAAGAGATCCATAAAAATCCGGATAATCTTTGGAAGTGATATTTTGTTTCCTTAAGACTTCTGTAATTTGATTGGTGAAGCGGGACATTTCATGTCGATCCCCGATAACGGCTTTGTGCTGCCGCTCTAACATTTGAGCAATTTTCCCCTCATTATCTTCGTTCTCGTTGTTTTCATATAGTTCGTCTTTAACGATTTTGCAAATTTTTTTGAAGGATACTTTTCTCTCGAAGGTTGTAATTGTGGCTTGCTTCCCAAGTCCTTTTTCTTCAGATACTTGCCCTATCCAATCTGCTGGATTAAAGGCTGTTTCCAATCCAAGAGTGTCCTCATCTAAATTGGAATTCGAAGGAACAAGTTCAATTTCTTCGATAGCCGCTTCTAAGGTTTTTACCATACCTTTTCAGCTCCTTTAGCCTTTTTGTTCCCCCATATCCCTAAGAGTCCCCTGGATTTGTTTGAGCTAGGATCAATTACTTTCTCAGCTAATCCAGCCTCTGCGATGATAAGATTACTGATGGAATCTATGGGCTTCGTATAAGCTGTCTCACCTTCTTCATACATAAGGTTGTTCTGACGAATCGAAATAGATCCAAGCGGCCCCATGTCGGCAATTGTGGTCAACCTGCTCATCTCTAAATCTGCTTCTAGATCCTTTTCGCTTATCAGGGACATATTTGACTGGAATCGATTAATAATCAACATGAAATCTTCCTTCTTGCCTCCAACAGGTTCAAGCATTTGCTGAAATACGTATGGGAAGTACCCCCTAAAACCTTTATCCTCTTGTGTGGTCACAAGGAACTTCAAATCCGATGATAGGAATGTTTGCGCAGCAATGGCTGTATCAAAATGAGTTCCGCCATCTACTAAAATGATGTCAAAGGACTCTTTGGCTACGTCTAGAAGATGTTTAACTTCCTCTGGTGTGAAGTAACGCTGAATTTTTATATCCCTGTTCCCAGCTAAGTGATAGAAATCTTTGTATTGGTGTAAAGCTTCATTAAGTCGCAATGGTGTGAGAGACTTCGTTTTCAGATCAACTTTTAAGTCGTTAAGGTGCTCACCTTTATAATCGTAGAAGTAATCGGCAGGATCCCAAGCATTTAGACTGAGAACCAACACTCGATCACTTGTTTTTGCTGACAACGATCGCGCTACGTTTAAGGTGGTCGTAGACACTCCTACTGAACTATGAGTCCCGTAAAATGTGACAACCCTTTTTTGTGGTTTGTTATTGATGAGAAGTACCGCTGTGATGACTTCATCAATTACTTGATCAAGGGTGTAGTACTCATTAATGATTGCAATTTTTTGAGCAGCCCCAATACGGTGAATATCCCTCATTGCGATTTCTGATTTCGCTTCAAAAATTTGATAAAAAATCGGGATATCCGGATAAAGATACCTAGCAGTTTCTAACTCCCTAAAAGGTAAACTTGCACCATCCACCAGAAGAGCATCGAATTTAACCGTTTCATTTTTGAATTTCTCCGATAACACCGCTAGTTCTATTTCTTCCCTGGACTCAAATTGTTCTTTATATGCTGTTTTAGCACTGTAAACTCCAATGATCATTTGATTATTCTCCTTTCCTATCCCATCAGTTATAGGTGATGTATAAGAGGTAATCTTCGTTTACTACCTTATCCATTAGTTTCTGGAAGTCTTCCTCATTCAAAATCACTTCTAATGCTGAAATTTTTCCGCTTGCATTTAATCGATCGTCTTTTTCTTTATCTGGAGTTCCATTAATGACTTCTTTGTTACTGTCGTCTTTCACATAAACAACTCTGATTCCCGTGAGGATTGGGTCTTGTACTAAGTTGCTGTTCTTTTTGCCATCTTTCGAAGAAGCTACATTTACATTGCCGCTTTCTTCTTTCTTTTTAACTAAGTAGATATCAATCCGATCCTTACGACGGAGTGAGCCGGGCTGGGAGTAAATCATTTCATCTGTAATTGGACGTATAGCTTCTCCACTATCAGGGTCAGGAATCAAAAGATCGTAATCAATCATCTTTTTTGAAATCATCGAATTCCCAACAATTGTTTGCCCAGCTGTCTTGGTCAGCAATGTTCCAAACTCGCTTGCAGGAATTGCATCACTGATGATACTCTGCTTTGACCTTCTCTCGACCGCAATCATGCTTCGAGTAATTCTTTCATTCTTTTTGATTTCTTGGCCTGCTTTCACAACCACTACTTCCTCTGAATCAATTCTTTCTTTTATGTATAGGTCATACATCACTACAAAGCTCATAGTAAGAACAGATAATGATATGCCCAATACAATTTTTACTCCTGGTTTCACTGAGGATTCATCTCCTTTTGGTTTTTATTTATGGTTAATCGTTTATTGAACATGCCCATGAACCGGCTAATCTTTCCTTTTTGCTTTTTTATAAACTCTTCTGGAAGAATATCTTCGATAATCGGTCGTAGAGCCTCTTCTACAAGCGGTTGGACGCTAGGTACATCATTGAGAAAAAGTCCTTTGTACTGGGCATCAAATACTTCGGTTACAGGGAAAACCGGTACACAAGCTTTGAGATTCTTTTGAAAAACTTGCTCCACGACCTCGTTGGTTTTTAGAGAATCTTCAAAGCGGTTAGCAATGAGCTCCGTCTTTTTCTCTTCGATGAGTGCCCTATAGTCAAGAATGTGTTCTTCTTTAGACTCTTCTATGTACTGCATGAGCGAAAAGTCAGGTTCAACTACAAAGTAAGTCTTTGTAGCAATGTCATGGACATTTTTATGAACCTCTAGATTCCAGTCCGTACCTGCATCTACAATAGTTACAGTCGATTGAAGGGAGAGAAGCACTTTGACATACATATCAAAGGGGATTTCATCCTGACTATAAATGGGTTCATTAGATGGGTGTTTACTTACCATGTTGATACCTTCTAAATCCCATTCATTTGGTCCAGGGAGCTTAAATTCATCTTTAGAGCTGAATTGATAGAACTTGCTACGAAAGTTAGAGATCTTTTCATGCCCTATAAAACGATCATAGGTATAAGCGTATGAATAGGGACTTTCTACAAAACTTACGCTAATTCCCATGTTAGCAAGCTGCCTGGCCAACATATGAGCAATAAAGGTACTACCACTTCGTTTGAATGGACTTGCAATCATGATGATCTTTTTTTCAATAGGGATGCCGACAAGCTTCTCCACTTGGCTATTAAGCTGAATGTTTATATCACGTTTTATAATGTTCTTGTTAATGACCTTTTGAACAACTTGCTTTTGAACTTTGTTCTTTTCCTTTTTAAGTTTGCTTTCACCCTCGTCTTTTTCGGTTGACTTGGGCTTTTTTACAACCGGATCATCCAGCTCATCTTCGACCACCTCAATATCATCAAATTCAATGCCATGGATAAATTGTTTGATGTTGGTAAATAGTGGCCTTTCCTTCAACTGCTCAACCATCAGCTCTTTATCGATTGATGAGGTATTAAAAATATCGTAGACAGATCTTATTACTAAGTGACTTAGGAAAGGATCTCTTTTACTCCTTTCACACACAAACACAATTCTTAAAGTATCTTCAAACTTTACTCTGTACCTTTGGATAATCCTTAACCAGGTATCATCACGCTCTTCCTCTGGATACTCCGCAAATAGTAAGCTTTCATGTAGGAGGAGAATGTCTGGACGATTAGTATCTATTAACTCCTCAAGGTACTGACTTCTGAAGCACTCGCTATCAAGAACCTCAAAATCATTTGAGTGGGAGGTTAGAGCCCTTCGGAAGATTCCGCTTAAGCGTTCATCCCCTATGGCGAGTAATACCTTTTTCATTACTTTCAACTCCAATAGCTTAGATATTTCATTAAGGTTCATAAATTCTAACTTGGGTTAACAAATATTATTTTATTTAGGTTTAACAGATATATTTAGTTGTTTGAATACAGAAAAAACCCACAAAATACACGAATGATCAAGAGATCTACTCTTGTTCATGTACTTTGTGGGTTTATCCCATCTAGTTAATATTCTTTTAAGGGTGTGCCCAGCAAATGCTGGGCACTACATTCTTTCCAAAAAACTTTAGAAAGAGTGCTTTGACAATTTTCATCATACACTCACGTATAATGAAAGTCAACATTATAATTGGTGTTTTTCGGAAAAACCATCCATCTATCTACCTGCGAAATGTCATGCTTTTGGCTCAAGAAAAGGCAGCTTGATCCTCTCTAATTGTCCATCCGTTAGTGGTCTCATAAATGATTTGGCAAGTCCACCTTTATCCAATAGTTCCTCCACACAAACCCAGACTTGAAATGGGTACTCATTAAGCGATAGCTTCATATGGATATGCTCAGCCATCGAAATAGTGGACGCATATAAAATGACGATAGCTGTGTTCTTAGGGGCTCTGGAAATTTCCAATGCCCCTGTGTTTTCGTAAATATTCTTCCACTGAGCAAGTGTATCCCTAAGGTATCCAATAAAGTTTTGAGACATTTGTGGCCGCTCAATCAAGAAATTGATTGGAGTGTTTGGAGTATCGATATATGCCACACCAAAAGGAGAACGGTACTTTCGCTGGTTACCGATCGTAGCATTCCATTGCCAACCTCTAACCACTTTACTCTCCACCAACAAGCATCGCAGCTCATTCATTGCTACATAGCGCTGGATAGACTTACCGTTATCTTTATCCCATGAGTCGGGATTCATAAAGGCACAGTCGCTATAAAAGTGTTTCATGAGTTTATAGCCGGCTATCCCCAAAGTGAAAGGAGCAGGTGGTCTCACCTTTTCCTCGTCGTCATTCTCTAACCTGCAGTGCCACCTTTCAACGAATCCATGGTTTCGAAGTCCTTCAAGACGTTTAGAAACCGCTGAGCGGCTCATTTTCGAACTCAAATACCTTCTTAACTGATCTTCATTTGCAGCAACAGCATCACCGAGAACTTTTAAAATAGTGAAATCCTCTTCAGTTATCTGCTTACGTTTAAAGGCTCGTAACACTTCCGCTTTAGTCGTATAGGGGTAATAATTTTTAGGTAGCTTTGTATGGCCATACATAAGGGGGTGGTCCCAAAATGGTACATCACCTTCCTGGGAAGGAAAATATGCTGACTCGTTTACTACCTCTTCCTGTTCTAGATCTTCTACGCCAGTAACATCAATAGCCATAATGATCTCCCTTAATCAAAAAGGAAAGAGCCTACATCTTTCCGTTTTTTACGCCCCTGCGGATAGTTCACAATTACGACTTTCCCTTTTCGATTCTTTGCATCAATTTCTCTGACTTTAACTGCTACAATGTCTCCTACAATCGGCTCGTCCAAGTAACGTGGTTTGCTAGCCTTAAGAGTGACACCCTCCTCCAGCTGAACGAAGATCCCATGAAGATGATGAACATCGGTTACCCTGCCAACAACAACTTCCATTTCCCTCATTTGTTCCAACTTTTTAAAAGGATCCTCCATTGTATCTTTACGTGATACCCTGACTAAACCTTCCTTTTCATCAAACTTCTTCACCACAACTTGGATAGTCTCTCCACGCTCTACATCTGCTAATACATTGGACTGTCTATTCCAATCCCAATCGTACTTAACCATGAAGCAGTCAGTACCTTCTACACGAACGTGAACTGTCTCAGACTTTTCATTAACCCCATATACCACGCCAGTAAAGATCTGATCAGCAAGTTCTTCCTTCTTGTCTAAGTATTTAAGTGTATTCCAAAATTGTTCGCTTTTCTTTTCATCTGCTTTTTTTACAGACACGAGGGCCATTTGTTGCTGCAGATTCAGTCTTGTGATGATTAAGTTTTGCTTAGTCCCTACAAACCCATTGAGCGTTTTAAAGCTCCTGTTTGAAAATTCTTTAGCTGGGCAATACGCCTTTACGTTGCCCTCCAATCGAAAAATGGCTACTTCTGTTTCCTGTGAGACCATCTTCCCTTCTTCCTCTACTGGGATTGTCAAAAAGCCGACTGACTGAACAATTCCCTGTACAGTTGTCCCTTCCCGATGATACTTTGCTAGTTGCTCCAAGTCATGATCTGACCATTTTTCAGTTACTGTTGCCATCATTATTCCTCCCTGGTTGGTAAATTCAAGTGGTGACTATTTTGCGTATATTCATTTGGTGAGCGGCTTATGAGTGTTTAACCCACCTCCTAAAACACGAAAAACCCCACACATGGTCAAAACGAGTATTCTCGCTTTGATCTGCGTGGGGTGTCCCATCTTATATATTCTCTTTAGAAATTCAATACCTATAGACGTTTACAAAACGATTGTAATTGATTTCTATAGTTTCCGCAACCTAAAATTTACAATGTAGTAATGATTTGCTTTGTATTATTTATATTTTATTATATTTTTCTAGGTTCTCTAATCCTCTTCTTTTTATCAAGAATGATTTCGTACTCAAAACTAGTATTTAGCTCTTCACCTTTAAAATTGTATGGTCCAGGTATAATCCTAAATTGCTTCTCCCATGTATTTAAGTAAACATCATCATAGAAAATCTTCAATTGTAAAACTGGAGTCCTATTATCAGTTAAAAATGAGTTAAAAAAGAAATCGTTAAGCAAAATTATAAAATAATCTGGTAGAAGGATATTAGCTCGTTCATTAGGTTTAATTACGTCTAACGTTCTTACAAAAGGTTTTATATACCTAGTATCAACCCCTTGCCTCTCATTAATATTATTGTAACTTACCGTAATAGATTTTGAGTCTTCAACTGAGGTATCCAAATTAATTTCATAGTTACTAAATAACCCCATTTTGTTTTCATTCGCTTTAATATCTCCAAAATTTTCTAAATAATAGCAATATTGAATATTAAATACTGGAGAGTTACCATGATTCCAAATAGGCAGTGTTGTTTTAGAGAATTTCTTTCCAATAATACTATCTGATTCATCATCCCAGTCAGATAATATGTGGCTTATACTTGTATCAATATGTTTAATTCCTGGTACAATTATGGCCTCTTTATTTTTTTTATTAATTCTTTCTTGTGAAATTATAGTTCCCCACGATGCTACAGCTGCGATCATAGCAATAAATACAGCAATTAATGAGATCCAATCGCTTGGCTCAAGGCATAACCAAAACCCTTTATCACAGGCTTCCTTTATCATAATTTCCATTTACTCGCATCCTCTTCTCTTATTTATAACGCCAAAAAAAGAGCCCTATTCAACCATTCGGGCCCACTAAGTATTCTGTAAAACAATAGAAAGGAAGTACATTTGCTAATCCGCTACTAATAGGGAACCAGTTACTATACTTGCTATTCTACTATATTCTCGTTTTCCCTATCTAATCATTCGGAAGAAAAACGAGTTTGATAAAGTATAGCAAGTGATACCTAGGATCTTGCATACTCTAAATTCCCGCTAATCTCTTTTAGATGTGGCAGTGGTCGTTGACCATAGTTCCGCTTCGCCAATGGCGGGCCACGCGCGTACCATCTTTTCGGAAGTACGCTTCTATCCAACAACCATTACGCCAATGTACGCTAACTTTGCACATGATGGTTGCCCCCTTTCTCAATGTATTGAGAAGGGAAATGACTGTATTGCACTGCATCCTTGTACTCATTTCTTTGCTCTATAAGCATTAAACAGTTGATTTCCAGTCAACTGTTTGATATATTGTTCAAAGAAGTTAAAACCAGTACACATAAACCTGAACGCGGCCAGGCGTAACAGGAAAATGTTGGAGAGGGCAATGCAGAAATTTCCTCCCCACTCTATAATTTACCATCATTTAGACAAACCGTCAATAGGTTTGTCTAATTTTCGTGCTATTTTTTGAATATTTATGTCAATTTAGATGGAAAAATCAAAATAGGATGAGCGTAAATACGCTCATCCTATAGATTTACTCTTCCATAGACTCCACTAACTCATTAAACAAAGCCTTTTCCTTATCAGAGGGAGCACTCTTTGAGTAACTCTTACCTTCTTCCATTTGATCATTCTTACTTTTAATTTCAAGCTTCTTGGGGATTAATTCTGTTGCATCAAAGAGTTCTTTCCTTTCAATTGACGAACGATTTTGTTCAGTTGAAACCTCATCCTCTTTCTCTTCATCCTCGAACTTGGCTTGCATTTCTGCTTCAGTATCACCCTCCAATGAAACTCCCTCAGATCTATTTCTCAACCTTGCTGGTGGAGGAGCATCAAACCTGACTGTATCTCGCGGTTGCTTATCATGTAAGTGCTTTATGCTATGTTCCACGTCTTCTGCTGAGAGTAGTATTTCTTCTTGTGCTGCTTCTTCTTCCAGGCGCTCCTCTTGTTCTTCTACTGTTTCAATCGGGGTGATCTCTTCAACTTCCTTTACATCCTCATCAATTATGATTCTATTTCGCTCTTTAATCCAAAAAGCAGCAGCTTCAGGATTAACTTTTACAATTGCCTCTGTAAACTCAATCTCTGGAACAAAATTTGCTTTGATTCTCCGTGCTGGTTTCGATTCATTGTCGACCACGATTTTAGCTGCTGCTTCAAAAGCCTTTAGGGACAATATATCTGCAGGTGACATTACTGAATCTTTCTCCTGTTGGTAAGACATCCCCATCCTGGTGACAGGTGACTCCTGAAGCGGTGAAACAGATTGTTCTGTCGTACTCTCCACATAATTGTTTTTTTCGTGGAAGAGGAAGCTGAAAGTCTCAGCATCCATTTGGCTTACGTCACTATAGACGATCTTATTACGGAATGTCGTTAACACAGTATGCATGTATTTATCACCGAAATCATCCGCTAACTGAGCAATGGTTTGAGCAATTACGTGAATAATCGCTTTATATTTCCTAGACTGGGCAGGGAAAGATTTAAATGGTTTGTAGATATAGTCTGCAAATTCGTCAGCGTATATAGAATGATACGGTTCTACCTTGGGTTGACGTCTGAATACAGCATTTTGAACTGATAATAAAACCATCTTCCCTAATACATTGGAAAGCTCCATGAGATCCCCTTTTTCGGTATTAACCAAGAGGATTCCGCCGGACTTTAAGTGAGCATCAAAATCAAATGTAGACTTTCTAAACAGTACCTTCCTCAGTAAAACGTTAGATGAGATATCTGTAAGGATGTTTTTTAAGCCCTCGATGAACTCACCCTTTTTATCATAGTACTCAATCATACCCTTATACTTACCGCTTTCGATCCTCATCATTTGTTGCGTCTTAAAATCTTTTACCGGTATTACTGTAGCGTCGAACCACCTGTCGACATCTTGGACGACAGACCAGAAATCCCTTTCCCTATCTGTTTTAGCTAGCGGTGCTTCTTCTTCAATTCGTTTTTTTAACTTCAAATGCATAAGATGAACAAGCTGAACATCATTGTACATTTCATAAAGATCCGCCATAGTAGGGTCCTCATTATTCTTCGAGTGAAGTTTTAGCAAATAGATGTATTGTTTAAAATGTGCTCTCTGACTTTGAGCAAAGAAGAAATTATCATTCTCTCCTAATCCTTCTACAACCATTGTTAAAGACTCGGCAACTTTATCAACTGGACCTTGCAATGGATTAATAGCTGGTGTCTCATCATTAGTAGGATCAACGTAGTAAATTGCCTCTTCAGGAATCCCATGGGCTAAACATAAGCGATAAACACTCTGGCATAAGTCATTGGAAGGCTCAATGACAACTAACCCATTGAGATAATCTCCCTTTAACTTCTCTAGTGTTCCTTCCTCAACCATCTTCTGAAAATCATTTATATACTTTACAAAATGATGGAGATCCTGATTGATCATCGGAGTTGCAACGGCAGCAGTTTTACCTGTACCAATGGATCCGATGATCATCGTATTCAAAGTCCTGTCTTTACCTGGTATCATGACTTCTTCTTTAGTTTCTGAGTCTGGCCCCAGGACTACATCAGGTAAACCAGTATCCCTCTCCGATTTAGTTACTTTTTGTAGCCATCGTGAGGTTACTTCATACGTCTTAAAAGACTCTATAATCTCTTCCCTATATTGATTAAATAGACCAGAGATATACAAAGTTAATAGTATGACTGCTATATAGGGTAATGCCATGACCAGTAATAATAATGCTTGAGTATTGCCCAGCATGACCTCTTGGAGTTTATCAGATGATAAATCAATCATATCTGCCTTGTTTAAAAAATAAGGAACCACATATTTGTATACTGCTGCTGTGACATTCCACAACAACAAGGATGTTACGGCTCCTAATAGCATACTGAATTGGACCAGTCTCCATGGAAAAGATTGAAAAAACTTAACCCTAGTTGAAAATAACCAGGCAAGTATAAACAATGTCATGAGTATAACCATTACGACCAAGCTAGGATCAAACGGATTGCCAAACAAAGAGTAATAATACATACGATTATCAATAAATGATTTGAAGATAAAGAATATGTTAATTGTCGCCTTAATGAACACGAAAACAGTCAAAGATAAAGACACAGTGGCCAATATCAAGGGTAGCTTTTTCTTAATCAAATCAATGGTCATAAGTGACCTCTACAATATTGGCACTTGAAGTTTGCTTGTAAAATGTTGGTTGCGATTCATAATCCTTATCCCATGTTTCATGATCTGCGATTAAAAGGTTACTGTACTCGATACCTAAAACGTCATGCTGTGATTCTAGGGATGTTTCATAAATGCCTATTATACGGTGAATAGGCTTCTTTAGATCTAGTCGTTCTTCTACTTGTACGTTAGCATAGTCAAGAATTCTTAAGGTTGAGACCAAGCCTTCTTCTAAGTACATCATCCCCACCGTTTCAACATACACGCCTTCCCTAAATACATCATAGATTAAATCCAATCTAAGGCTTGATGGAGCGGATGGCTTATAATAGGCTTCCTCACCTACTTCTGTAAACTGGTAAGGAAAACAATTATTCATATCGATTAATACATCTAGCCCTGTTCTAAGTCTATGCTTCTTACTATCTATTTGAAGCGGGATTTCTCCCCTTAGTACCTTTTGAATAATTTTAGAAGCCCTTTTGAGTGCTACAGAGTATACATTTAAATTTTGTGGCACTTTCTTTCCTTCTTCAGTATCTAAAATCCCTTTTCTTAGATTTCCAATCCTCCTCCGACGGTCCCCATAAAATTTAGTAGTCCTAAAACTTTCATCAAGTGAAATAAAAAAGACATTATGCACCTGGTCAGGATTCATGCTAGCCCACTCATAATACCTACTCATCTTGTGTTCGATGTCAGACATTCTTTCTGTTCCAGTATCAAGCTCAATATAAACATTCTTCTTTTGACAACTAAGAACCCAATCAGGAACCAAAAAGGGTTTGTTGTCATCCTTGTTTCTTAAAAACAAACTGTCGTAAGGGTAGTGGGATTCAACTTTGGCTTGCTCCATGTCTTTTACCACTTGAATTACCACTTGTTGAGTAGCAAGTAAGTGGTCCATATGCGCTGGTTGTCCAATTCTCTTATATGTTGAGTAACTACTCTCCTCTGGAGTGATCAAGCCCAACTCCTTTAATATGCTAATACCTTTGCTCCCTATACGGTAATAGTAAAAGAATATTCCATCTACTAAGGGATACTTATTTCTAACCAATAACCTATAAGCTGTAAATTTGGTTAACCTTCTTCTTAAATTTGCAAACTCATTCTTGGATTTTAAACCAAGCCAATAACCTATCTGTTCAGAGGTCACAATTCTTTGATTGAAAATCATCTTCAATAAATCCATTTCAACTTCCTTGATAATGATCCCCTTCCTATTTTCTGATAAAAGTCTGTACTCCATCCATAAAACCTCCTAAAATACAAAAATCCCCACTGACAAAGATAGGCACAAACCTATCTATCAGTGGGGATTTCCCATCAGTAATTAATTTCAAAATAATTATAACATAATCTATTAATAAAGATTAACGAATATTAATTCTAAACTATGCATAAATAAAACGATAACCTTAATCAAAATTCAAACGGACCAATCATTTTCTATAATCTTAAATCATACATTTTGATTGATAGGATAAACTTGTGATTTTACATGATTTAAAAGAGGTGAAACCCCTAAAAAACAAGTTGGGTTGGATACATGTAGTCGGGGTTCATCTAAAAAATAGAATCCAGTCATACCAGTAGTTTAAAGCCGATATACATTGTTACTCGGAAATACATAGTCAAGCTAACATACATACATAGTATTCTTGACCATGCATTTCCTGCAAACTAATTTTTTCCAATAGGTGAGGATATTTCAATGTGCTACTGGAAATTTCTAAAATAAGTAGATTGAATAAAACCTTTAGGTTTTATTCAATGAATTGCTTTGGTTTAAAGAGAAAATCTTAAGAAATGCTTCTCAACCAGCATCCATATTCAAACAAATATATCTGGATCCACAAAGGATATAATAACCTTCAACACACATGCATCATCTAATTGATGCATTAGATTGTAAATTATTGTAACATTTATAAAAACCTTATAAAATCAACGTTTTTATATGCATCATCTAATTGATGCATTATATTGGGTTTTAAGATATAATTAGTTTACATCTCGTATATATTCTCAAAAAACCTTATCATTACAAGCTTGAAAGCCACTCACCTCAATGATACAATTAAATGCATCATTAGAAGGTGGTGAACCTAATGGACGCAACAAACGAAAAGATAGGAAGCATAGACGATCTTCAATACAACAAAAACGTACTTTGTTTCCTTCGTTCCAAGTTAGATGATTTTGCCATAGACTGCTTCAAAATGGTGGCTCGTCAACATAATCATAATGGGCTGATTAAATCCAAGATGATTGAGGATTATTCCAGTAAACGTTACATATATGAAAAAGCATTTAACTTCCTAGAAGCACAGGGGTTTATTGAGATTAAAGAGCTCGGGAATATGAAACCATATTTCATCACCACACGAGGCAGACAATTGGTGGATCTAATTTTGAACGAAAAAAACCAACACGAAAATTAAGGAGGATTTAAATGTTAAATTTAGAAAAGCTCGGAGCTACTAGAGCCATTTTATCCGCTCACATGAACTCTAAAGAAGTTCAAAGAGAAATTGATCGGTACCCTTCCCAGGCCGTAATTGGATTAGGACAAGGCGGAGGCAGAATTGCTGCTGAAATGTCTCGCTTTGGTTTTCCTACATACCTTGTTAACTCCTCTAAATCAGATATGGACGAGCATGCTCCATTGATTCCTGAAGAGAGACGAGTAATTACCAAAAGCCAGGACTTCCCTGAATTAGAGGGTACAGATAAAAATGCTCAATTAGGCTTCCAAATAGCCAAAGAAAATCAACAAGCATACAAAGAACTAGCTGTATCCGATGAAATACAAAATTCAGATTTTGTTTGGGTTTGCGTATCTCTTGGAGGAGGCACTGGAAATGGCGCACTTAAAGTAGCTCTTGCCTATCTGTCTAAAATCAGAAGTAACCGTTCATTACCTGGAAACAAAATTCCCCTTGGAGTTATTTGCTCACTTCCTTCCAGTGAAGAGCGCGGCTCTGCATTTAGAGAAAATGCTCTCGCTGGAATACAAGTTCTTCAAAGCATGATCAATCAAAATCAGATCGGTTCAGTATTGGTGATTGATAATGAAAAAATGAAAGATTACTATGCTGAGAGCCCTCTTGTAACATATGCCGGTACTGAAGTTGATGCTAAATCTTACAGCAATATGGTGGTAAGTAGTATTGTCGCTGAAGTAGCTTCATTGCCTTTACTTCAAGGTAGGTCGGTATTTGATAAAACTGAGTTTCTATCAACAATCTCAACAGCAGGTTGGTTGAGTATTTCAAAACATAAGGGGTTAAGTGATGATGAAGATCTCGAGAAAATCATCGATTTCCTTTTTAAAGAAAACGAAGTTCTGGCCAACTATGAATTAAGTAATGCAATTGCAGGCGCCGTAGCTGTTATGTATCCAGACACTAAGAAAGTATCACCACGAATTGCAGACGATGTTTACAAATACACGTCAGAGCTCCTACAATCTAAAGTCAATCTATCGATCTCCTCCAATAGTAAGATTGAAGACATTCAACTATATGGGTTGACGGTTTATCCTCAACCGTCTAATAGGATTAAGCAGCTAAGAGAGGAACTTGAACACTGGAAACAGAAAGAAAAAGAGCAGGAAGAAGCAAAATTACAAGCTGCTTCCGCCTTAGAACTTGATGAATTTAATAACTTCTTCTCATCAAGTGAAACTACTACTAAGCGTAAGAAATTCACAATAGACGACCTAAATTCTGAGGATGAGGAAAAGCCAGCTTCCCAAGCCTCACTAGATGATTTGGACAACTTATTTTAAATCAAAAGACCTGGATGATATATTCAACCAGGTCTTTTTTTTATTTCTACACCAATCGACTTACCAATCAACTTAAATCAATCAACTTTATCAATCTTGCAATCATTTTTAATCTTTTAAAATCATTTATTGATAATTATTCAATCTTTAAACCCTGATAAATCAATAATTACACTCTATAAATAAATATTGCTAAATATAATTAAATAAAGTTATATATAAATCAAATTTTTGATGAATCAGTTCAAATCAAAGCTGTTGATTGACTCATTTTCCCTGTACAAAACTATTGAAAAATCTAGTTTTTTAAGAGTAAGATGTATGTAGATAACAATAATCTGATTGGAGGTTATTGAATGGACAGGGAAGATGGAATCATTATAAATAATGATGATCAATCACAGGAAGATAAATCAGTGACCATTCACAATGAATTGGCTGAAAAATTTAAAGACGATCCTCTGTCGCATTTATTAATAGAGGCAGGGAAGAGCGACTTATTGTTACCCGATGCTATAATTGATCAGCTTAAGCGTAAAAACCTATATTCCATATCTCAAGCTGCGGATATTGTAGGGAAAAAAGATTATAACATTAGAAACAATATTCAGCGGAACGGGCTAGGCGATTATGTAGGTATTACTCAAACGGGCAAATTGTATAGGCTTGACTACATAGGTATATACAAGCTATATCTAATTTTCACAGTTCAAGAAGAACTTCGGTTAAATCCAGCTGACATTGCCTCAGTTGTAGGTGTAATGGCCGAGAAAGTTAGAAGCTTCCAACCGGCTAAACCTAACAATTTTTACTCAAATAATGAAATTGCTACTCCAGGACCTGGTCCTTACCAATCCAATCAAGATGCTGAGAATCAGATCTTGAGGATGATTATGTTTAATCAACTAGTAGATCAACGTAAAGAGAAACAGTATGAACTTGTAGAAGCCAAGCGTTTGGTTTCGGAGTGGGAAATTGAAATGAATCATCTTAATCAGATGATTGAAATGCAGGAAAGCCTTCGAGCCATGGCCAAGAATGTAAATTCAAAAGAGGAAGTAAATGACTGGATCACGCATATTAATAAGTCTTTAAAAAATGCGTTTGATTCCCAGCAAGATGAAAAAGGCTTCTGGGGAAGGTTGTTTGGCAGTAAAAAGGAGGATAACTCCTTTAAGGAAGTCGAGCTTAGCCATAAAGAGAGTGCAGTCATGTTAGAAATTGAACAGGATTTAGATAAACTTAAAAAGCAAAAGGAAGAGATCCTTGGAAGAAAAGAATTACTTCTTCAAAACAGGTCTGATAAAGAAAATGAACTTAAGGCTTTTGATGAATTTGTAGAAAGCCAAAGGACCCTTCTAATCGATTCAACAAATAATCCCATTATTAGAGGAATGCTTGAGAATAACAATCCAGCTGCACTTCTTTCCCACTTGAATGAAAAGGATCAATAAAAAACCGATGGATTTGATTTGCAATAATGGTAATTTACGTTGTATAATAAAAACAAATTGGAAGGGGATGATTGCATGTTTACAATCCTTAAAGAAAAGACCCAGATACTTCTGGATAATACAATGTTAGGAATTGCCGGTATTGGTATAGCCATAGGCATCGCAATCAGCTTCCTACAGTAAATTGATCGGTTCCCATATTAAAAAGCCGCCCAGCAATTCGCTGGGCGGCTTTATTGTATCTAAAAATAAAAACAAGAAATCCCTCTACCATAGGTAAAGGGATTCTTGTGGTTTAACAAACAACAAGAAGTTGTTTGGTCTATTCTTATTAAGTTACTTTTAATCTACCAAATTCCTTTTGATTTTGCAACTAATATTTATTCAAATAACGGAAATCGACAGAAAATTTATATTTGCTATTGCGTTATCATTTTTTGATGTGCTAACATGAAGGTGGGTTTAACAAACACGCAGTGATCCTTAGGGGATGACTATACTTAGCACCAGTGTATACATTTTTGTGTACATCAGGTCAAATGGTATAGTTTCAACGATTGGATCATGGATGTTGTATTTTTTATACCCAAATTTAGTGGTAAAACCTTACATAGAGAGAAAAAATTACAAAAATATAAAAATAAACAAAAAAAAAGCTTAGGAAAACAAGTTTCCTAAGACCTCGCCCCCCAAAAAATAACACACAGAGGCAATAACGTTTTTGGTTAAGTTAATTGTACCATCATAAACTATAAGATTCAATAGTTTTTACTACAGACAGATATAAAGAATATATAATATAAAAAGTGTGTATGGGCGAGGTTTTAGAGCAAATTGAAATGACCTTATTTATCATTGGTTCTTACTTAGTATTGGTTATTTGTCTTACATTCAATACTAAAGTAATAGCTTGATAGGGTCGTGGATCTAGGCAGTCTAAACTTCGTCTATTTTTTGTGCCTAAATCAGCAAAATTTGTTGACACTTCTGGCCTGCGAAGTATAATTCCGCCTTGTTAACTTGTTTTCTTGAAGAGGAGAAACCCATTAGTACATTGATACCAAAGGGATTCTTCTTAGTTCAAGGAGGGTTAGTAAGTGGTAAGTGTAAAAAGCGATGTTACCCAATGTCAACTTAATAAAGCTTTAAATCCGGCATTTTCAAAAGAAAATGTTCACCGGGTTCTTGTTTCAGCTGCCTTTATGAATCAGCTATTTCAAAACGATCAATTTTATAAGAATTCTCCAACATTCCAACATGGGAGTTCTTCCGTTAAGCTTTACCATGTCACAAGATCTGATATCCTTACTGCCATTAGTCTTTTCATTTCGTGTAATACAGTAGGGGAAATAAATGAAATTACATATAACCGCTTGTTTGAGCAACGAATTAAGCCTCTTTATAATAAATTCCTTTCATACCAGGAGTTTGTTTTAAGTATTCACAAATTCTCTGAGTTAAAGCTATTAAAAATTAGCCAAAATCCTATTACGAAAAGATATAATCTTAAGATTAATCACTTTTTACAAGAAGGGTCTGATTCTTCAGCACCAGTACCAGAAAGATACATATCTCTTCATCCTTTCATATTTGAGGAAAGGTTTCTTCGTCAATCCATTGATTATTGGAAAATGTACCTAAGATACATTGTTCAATGTAACATGACTTCTTCCCCTCGTTATTACTATTTCAATCAAGACAAAGAAAATTATATAAGTCACTTGCAGTCATCAGATCTGCGTACTTTTTTAAACAAAAAAGAAAATCACCAGGTTAAACAGGTCATTCAAAAATTAACTTCTGTTGAGATCCTTCCTGGCGAAGGTCCTTTATTTACTTCAACTGGAAATGGGCCTTTAATTACAAAAAGGTTTAAACGTTTCCACGAAGTTGGATTGAAAATCAATCCTAGCTACCTGTCTCACCGGTCCATTACCACAGAAGCTCGCTTCCCACTAGCTATAGAGGAAAGATACCAGAGGGAAAGCAAATTCATTCAACACTATTTAGAAGCCTTAGGTGTAGGTGAGCTTTACCACGTAGAACTCAAAGGTAAATTTAACGGAAGTCTGGCCAAGAATCTAGTGTATCGACTAAAATCTTACTCTAAAGGCATGGTAAAGATCGCACTAGATGAGTTGGCAGCAGAATTCAAGATGTTTAAAAGGATCCCAAGCAACTTAGATGCTTTTATAAGCACTGCTCTAAGGTTTAAAAAACAAACTGAATTTAAACGAATTCTACGGGATGAAAATCTTTACACACTTCTGATTAGAGGGTGGAAAGCTACTGAGCGTGAAGATAGAATTTATGAATTCCTTAATGTCTTAAGTCCTTTGAAAGTAAACGAATTTAAAGCCTTCTGCAGGCATGGTTATAAATCCTTAAAAGCTACATATCAACGTTCCACTATCTCTGAAGGGGATTATAGATGTTCCGTTGAATTAGATAACATTCCTGGAATAGACCTTCTTAGACGAACGGCATACAAGTTAGAAGTAGATCCTCTTGAATATAATAAACAAGAAGAATCCTTGGCAAAACTCATACCTCTTGCTACTGATAACACTGAAGTTGGCTCATTAATTCATACTGTTTTTAAACGCTTGAATTCCTTAGGAAAACACCAGGGCAGCCATTTAGACTTAGGAAAGGTGAAATTGGAGTCAATCCTATTAGATGAATGGTTAAAGACCGGTAGTAAGCATTTCCAAAAGAGGATCTCACAAGTTTATTACCATTTAAAATCTCTTAGAATTACGCTATAAAAGTAAGGTTTTTTTGAAAAAAATCAGAAAAACCTTACTATCTTCTTTTATAGTCAAATCATAAAAAATCGAAAATATATATGTGAATTATGTGGATTATGTTAGTAATGGGGACTGAATGTGCATAGTTTTAAAAGCTTTTGTGGAAAACTTATAATCAATTCTTGTTTTCATTGTGCTTTTTCTGATCTACTTATCCTTGGAATTATTATCCACAATTTCTCCAGGGCTATTTGTGATTTTCCCAATGTTAATATCGGAGTCTTATGATTATGGATTTTATAATTTAATTTTTTTATGTTTTATATCTATCTAAAGCTTTAACACTAAGGGTTTACAATTTCCTAGAAGGGAAAACGCTATTTAATAGGTTTTTGTTTTAAAAAGTTTTTACATTTATTATTATTTAAGGTTAGAAATCCTTATCTGCTATAATTAATCTATGAAATAAAAAGAGGTGAGAGGTATGACTTTTAAATTTAATTTCACCTATGATTTTGAACAGTATTTAATTCATGAAAAAAAATTCTCTTCAACTACACTTAATCAATACACTTATACTGTGGAAATGTTCTTTAACCATTTAAAACATAAGTATAAGAAATCCTTTATAGATCCAATTGAAGTTCAACCAAAAGATATCCGAGGATTTCTGGAAGAAAGAATAACTGCTGGAACATCGATCTCCACTGTAAACAGATATGTTTCCAATATAAAAACATTTTTTGATTACCTATGGGCTAAGGGAAAAATTGTGATTGATCCCGCAGTTAAGATAGAACGGTTTAAAGTTGATCGTAGAGGAGTTAAGCATGTCGAGTATTCAAATGTAATTAAAATGTTCCCAACCATAATGAACAGTCATAAATATCCTGTAATACTAAAAGCAATATATGTATTAGCGATGCATGGGTTTAGAGCAAAAGAATTCCATATCCTAAAAAATGAAGTTTTTGAAGAGGACCAGGACATTTTTATCAGGACACCTAAACGAAGTATTGTCCTTAAAGGAGAAGAAGCAAGTATATTTAGAGCTCACTTTTATAATTCCTTGTTTGATTCGTCTGAATATGTATTTACTACAAAAAAGAACTCAACAGGTGGTTTTGCCCCTATAGAATATGAGTCCTTGTACATGTACATTGGATATATTAGAAATGATTTTAATCTTGCTGTTACCTTTAATCTTGAAAACATAAGGATTTCGTACGCGTATCACTTATACAAGCAAAAAAATTATACAGTCGATGATTTAGCAGAAGAACTTGGAATACAGCGCTTAAGTGCTGCAGGGCTATTGGAAACAACTCTTGAAAGATATGAGGCTGAATAGTATAATTTTCTTAATTGAAAATTTAATGGGACAACACCCATAAATTCACACATGATTTAATTGTGTGGATTTATGGGTGTTTTTCTGTGAAATGGAGGGAAATGATGAAGTCACATGAAAGCCGACATATAGCATTACACAATTTAACTGTCGGTGGACTTATTGGAGAAGGAGAAATTTCTTTTGAGGATCCATTCAGGATTGAAGTTAACTTAGAAAACAATAAACTTGCCTTTATTCACAATTACATTTCTGAGAATGAATTGGATTCATTGGTCCAGGTAAACTTAAAGAGGAACCAATTAACCATATACACCCAGCAAAAAGAATTTACACATTGGTACAAAAACGAGCAGAAAGTTTACGTCTCTTCAGATGTTACATACAAGTCTATATTGATTGCACTAATACTGTTTGGAGACAGGAAAATGGAGAGCTTGTCGATCCACACTAGTGTCGCATCTAAATATTTACCTACAATGGCTTATAGCCTTGAAAAAATACTTAAAGTACCAATTTATGCTGCGACTAAAGAATTGAAGCTCTTTAACACCAATAATCTATTTCTTAACGCACTTATGCATCTATCTCTTATTGAGTGTACTGAGCTTGCAAATTTCCTTACTATATCGGAAAAAAGGGAATTAAGGAATATTTTGAAGGATGTAGAAGAATGCGAAGGAGGTTTAATGTATGGGACTTCGTAATGTTTTATTATTTACAATACTTAGTTCCAGCTTAGCTGTTGCTGGTTGCAACAATCGAATTGTTAATGAAGCTAATGCAGTTGGTGAGAAAAACAGTGAGATGGCCGCTAAAGCTGAACAAGAGAAAGAACAAAAGGTAGAATCCCAAAGAGAAATATATAAAGAAATGGAAAAGCCTATTGACGAAGTAATAGAAAAAATAGATAAAGACAAGAAAAAAGTGGTGGATCCGAAAGTAATTGAAAAAGCCACTTATACTAACCCTGAAGAATTTTCAAAGAAATTAGGGCAGGTATTATATGAATTTAGTACTGGAGAATTATCTGTTGATGACTATTATAATTTTCTGACCAGGAACGCCTCAGATGACTTTCTTAGTCAGTATTTGCCTAACGAAAGTGCAGGCACTCTATTTCTAGAGAATGTTCAATCGTTGCTGATTGATAAGCTGCCTGAATTAAAAAAAGGGTATACGATTTCCGAGCTAACCTACGACAGGTTTGAAAAAGAGGCTTACTTCTATCGAAAGGTCACAACCGTAAAAGATGATAAGCCAATTTATTATATATCGACCATAGTGAAAGAGGGCGATAGTTGGAAATTTCAAGACGATAGCCCGTCACCGCCTTTTGAACAAGAAAATGATTTGGAGGACTAATCAATGATCAATGCTACTAATGATTTAACGGCATATGCAAAAGAGAAACTCACTTTACATTTTGAAAACAACGAAGACTTTTCAAGAGAATTTATGGCTTTAACCAATTTTTACAGCAAGAAATTCAATCATGTTATTGATTCAGAAGAAATGCTCACGAAGTTCTATAACGATTTTTTTGAAATTGCTAAGAGTCAAATTTTTCAAGGGTATTATCTGATGCTGCAAATCATGTACGATGAAAAGAATGAAATTGAGGATGATTTCTTAGCACAAGATTTAGGAACTCTTAAAGATGAAATACCTTCACTTTTAAGACAAGGATTTGGTGTTGCTCTTGAAAGTGTGAAAAAGACGGAGAACGCACACAAATTATCCATGTGGCTAGTCACAAACTTTGAAAATGTATATGACTTAATAAATCAAGTGTTCTTTGATCTTCTATGCACTGGTAGTTTATATGCCCTTAGTGATGAAGGTCATCGAAGGGGGTTATCTTCATCTGGACAAGAAGATACCCCATTGCTTATGGGGTCACCTTTGGCTAAGACATTTATAAACCCTCAAATTTATATGGTACCAACCGCTAAAGGGGAGGATTATGAAATGTGGGATCTTAGATGGTGGTCCAGCTTCAAAAGTGATGAAAAAGCCGGAGGAGCGACTATTCTGAATATTGAAAGTGAAGAAAGTAAACAGTTTATTCTGAGTGTGGATCTCCATCAAACCGTCCACTATTCAGAACGTGAAGATCTGGTGGCCACCCTTTCTGCTTTGTTATCAGTAAGAAACAACGTCCCTCAGCAAAAGATTTTCATTAATGTTAGTGTAGTGGATGATTATATTCTCGTCCAAATTTAAAAACAAAAAGAAGCTTTCTTCAAGATAACGAGTTACGACTTGAGTTGCTTTTTGAATAAATAACTTGGAACTGACTTATGAATCGTTATAGGTCAGTTTTTGTTTTGCAATAAAAAACCACCTAAATTCAAGGTGGTAACAATAAGTAATTCATTCAGGTGAGGTTTATCTCTCTTCATATAGAACTATGATTAATCAATCAATGGTTACGTCTATATAGACCTCATCTTTATAGACTAAGGCAAGGAAAGAATGGTTAACGGGAAAAACAAATTCGATTTCACCTGAGATCTCTTCTCCCGGTTCCAATTCTCCGCTTTTTAGCATGAGTTCCGAATTAGTTACCGGGTTTATGCGTTTCCCTTTTTCATTACCTTGGTCTTGTACCAATGTAAAATCAGTAGGGGAATAGTGCACTGTGTCTTCGCCAATATTTTTTATGGTAATACCTGGGCGAATCATTTTTCCATCGCTAAAGAACACTTTGTTAACAGATATCTCAACGTCATCATGTTTGACGGGATAACCATAATCATACACTTCTTCTGGCGCCCAATCAGGCTTGTCGACCTGGCTTAAAGTGGGGTCCGGAATAAATGAGATTATAATTGCAACGGTTGCAATGATTAACGCAGTAAAACTAATAGAAATACCTGTGATTGCTTTCCATTTTGTCCGCTCCTTCTTTATCAATGAGATTATTCCAAAAATAATCGAAAACACTATAGTAATTAACCCCACGATAGGAACAAGACAATTTAACAAACCTATAAAACCAACTCCTAGGGAAAGGAACCCAAAAATATCACTTCTTTTTTCTCTCATATGACGTCTCCTCCTATTAGTTATTCTAATCTGTGCTAATGATATCCATCCATCAATCTCCAAAAATAACATAAATGGCTAGGGAATTCATCCTTTCTAACACAATTAATTCCATAGAAAGGTAAATTAGGATTGAAGTAGGCATATTCCTTAGCCCTAAACTCGTCTAGACGTCATCCCGCTTATCAACTAAATAAAGGATTGTTCATAATAGCCTGTACCATAAAAAGAACCGCCTATCATGTACAAACGTACGATAAGCGGTTCAGGTGGCTCTTAGAGCCCTTTAAACGTCAATGGAAGCTAGGGATGCATAGTTCATTCTGGGATCATTTCTGAGCGCATATAGCCCTTCCTGGAATGAAATACCGTTAAGCTATTACTAATGGTTCCACAATCGAAAAGTTCGGCTACGTATGAACTTAAACTAAGGGCAGCCATACGGTTCGTCACTAAGCGCTGAGGATCACTTGCAGATAGTTCTTCACACGAAAGTTTGGACGGTTGTTTGTCTGTGGGATCGTCTTCTAAGATATCAGGATATCTCACCGCAGCTGGGTCTAAAATAGTCTTACCATTAATTTTCAGACCCGCTACAACTTGGCCAGTCCATCCAGACTCGTTGTAATCAATTAATTCTTGTGAAGTCCATTCACTCTTTGGTCTCGTTGGAAAATCAACAGGTATCTTGGTTGATTCATTCCCAGCATCTAAATAAAGTAACGTTGGGACCTTGTTAAAGAAGTCATGAAAGATTTTTCTTGTCCAGTTGTTATCAACACAACCAATTAGAATGGGGAGGACCATCATATCTATACTGCTGAAATTAGGAATGTTAATATACTCTGGATTATAGAGCTTCTGAAGTACATTCACACTTTCAACATAGTCCTTTGTATAGGAATGAATGTTTACACCATAAGCTGATGAGTACCGTTTGGCTAAGACCTCAGCTTTCTTTTTTCCTACTGTTCCTGGAGTAAATAACTGATTCTTAATATTCTTCTCCTCAATCGTATCAGGATCTGCCAGGAGTAAGAATCCTTTATCATCGAATTCTTGATACATTTGAGCAATCTGTTGTACCAGTGCTGATCCAGTTCCTCCAGTTCCGACTAATACAGTAAGAGGAAAGAGTTTTTTTCTTTTTTGAGTTGCATATTCTTTTGCAAGTAAATCAATCATCTGAACACCTCCACAACTGATGTGTCATATAAGGCAGAAACATCAGAGAAGGGAGTTTCAAACACTTTACCAGGATCAATGTTATAATGGCGATTACTTGTTCGAGAAAAGACTCTAACCGTAATTTCAGGGAAGTAGTGATCTACACTTCCAATAATCGCGTATAGCATGTTCTCCTGGCGTTCATTCTGATTATCTAGTGATGATGGTGTGGTACTAAAATAATGGTGGCTATGAATTTCCATCACTTTAATAAATTTCCGCTCCATTAGCTTATTCGCAGTGACATAGGGTTGTTCTGTACGTTCTACAGTGTACCTAGAAGCCTCTTGATGTGGAATATCCATAAAGAACTCATTAAGGGCTAAATCGAAATAAATATCTGCATGTAGCTCCACTCCAAATGTAGCTGCAAACTCTTTGGAAAGAGTGATAAAGTCATTTAGTATGGAAGCAGGTATTTTTTTCTTGCTTGAAAGAGAGGAGTCTTCATAAGAAGACTCCTCTTTACAATTTAGTCCTTTCTTTTTTGCTTTTGGGATGGCCATTATCATATTTTTTTTCTCGATTTTGACCATTTCAGTGTAAGCAGCCACTAAATCAGGAAAATGCTTTTCCAAACGCTTACGGACATCTTCAGCACTAATCGGGTTAAGAGTAGCCTCATCTTCACCCTTTTTCTTAATAGGTAGCCCCGAGGTGATTTCTTCTACACTAAAGTAGTCCAATATAGGCAATTCTTGACCAAGGTGATAAACGTAGGTTGATTGGTCAACATTAAACGGATCTGCCTTTTTTTCTGTGGGTTTGCTTGGACTAGCTGCAACACCTTTTTTTCTCTCTTCTGCTTTTTTAGCCATATCTTCTCTCCTAGCCATAAGCTCAGCTTCTTTTTGTAACTTTTCTTCAGCGTACTTATCCTCAATTCCAAACATTGAAAATATATCTGTCTGTCCTACAGTTTTAGTCATAATGATTTCCTCCAATTAGTTATTTAGTTAGATCGAAAAACGCATCAAATGTTTTATTATGTGGCACCAGTAATTCATCATTAAAATCTTTCTCAAAGAATGTCTCAGCAAATAATACATGCAATGGTTCTTTTGATAGAATCTTTTCACCATAGTCACTCGAAAAAGGGGAGTCAAAAAAATAGGAATGAGCTGCTTCCAATTCAGACAAACAACTCATATCTCTAATTTGAGTGGATCCCATACAAACTGAGCCGTAATTATCTACGTGTGAATATGGAAAATGAAAGACTTTTGTATCTTTCTTGATCGGGCCATTATCTTTTACCGCTACAATCCGTTTCAGTTTAATTTCGTAACTCTTAGAACCAGCATTAGCTTTCTCTACTATGAGGTACTCAAGAATCAATTTAGGAAAGCCTACTTTGTAATAATTTCCTAGATAATTGATGATCCATTGTTTTTTAGGAACCACACAATATAGTTTCAGAGAAAGTCCAATATGAACATATCTTATACAATTCGCCGGTAAGTGTATGCTTTGAGTCATAGAAGCATCTACAGATTTAGATATGGTGTTGACGAATTGCGATAAGGTCATTTGATAATATTCATCACTCAATCCAGTTGTCTGTTTTATATCAATTGTATCCTCAAAATTAATTAGCTTATCGAAATCCATTTTCACTTCTAATTGCATCATTTATTCCTCCTGGGATGTAGTTAAAACTTTTGCTCTACTGCGAAATTCCAACAATTCCTCCAATAGTGGGTAAAGGTCGGATCCATAGTACACGTCTATTAATAAGCCAGAATTATCATCAAGAGGAGCAATATCCACATCGAATTCAGCATCTGTTTCTTTAATAGTTTCTAATAGTTCATCCATAAAAAGAACTGAATCAGCAGACTTTAATACGTCCGAAAACTCAGTGTCTAGAAGGACCGCTCTAATCTCGCCCTCATCTTTATTTGGTAAAGGAAACTCTGGATCATCATTAAAGTGACATTCAAAAAGTGATTTTAAAGCCATAGAAAATATTTCGGTCACTTCAGGAAGTCCATGATGAACACTTGTCATAAATGTGCGGACGTGAGAAATGTCCTTTCCGTTATCATGTAAAATCTTAAGCATTGAAAGGCAATCCAAGCTGATTTGATATGATTGGTAATCATAAACATCCATTTCTGTTATTGGCATTATAATAACCCTCTCTTTAGATAAACTCATCTCCGCAATCTATTTTCCGAAGCTTATTTTTTGAATGTACTAATTCATTTGGTATATCCAGCAATAAATCAAGCTTCACCAATGCATTAGAAGGATCGCATATAAATGACTCTCCACCTTCGTCCCAGGAATAAGGAAGGCTAGCTATTACATCTTTAGCTTCTTCAATATCCTGGAGTGTGAAAGCATCAAAATCTATAGAAGAAGGTTTATCGTGATACCATAAATGTTTGAGGACCTTACCAACATTGGATATAGTCTTCTTACTGGTTACTTCTTCTAACGGATTTATCTTGTATTGTTCCAATTCAATTAAGAATTTCTCTTTAATGAATTTCATATCATCACCCTAAAAAGAGAAGAAGCTCAAGCCTCTTCTCGTAATTTTCATTTAGACTGTTCGGACTGGAAGGATTAAGTGGACTTCCTCTAAGTCTGCATCGCCTGTTGGTCCCATTAAGAATGGTCGCATACCCCCATTGAAACTAACCTCAACTACGTCACTATCAAGAGACTTTAACGCATCCAGAGCATATTTACAGTTGAATGAAACTGTAAAGTCATCTTCTCCTTCCAGGTTTTCATAGGGAATTTCAATGGTTCCTTTTCCTTTTTGATTATTGGCTGTCGAAAACGTAGCGACGCCATTAACATTCAGTTTTACCACTCCTGTATCTTTAGAAGTATCTGATTGGGACGCTATATCCTTCAATGTATCGATTGCATCAAACAATGCTTCTCTGTTAATTGTCATGACTGAACTATTTGTTGAAGGAATCAGTCGATTACAATCAGGATAGGTACCTTCTAATAAGCGAGAGAGGAAAGTAGTACTATTATTTTTTATAAGAATGTGTAGATCATTCTCAATGAACATCTCAACATCCTGTCCGAAATCGAATACCTTTGTCATAGTATCAAATGCTTTAGCTGGTACTACAATCTTTAATTTTTCCTCAGAGGCTGCGGGCTGAATCACCCTGCCTAGCCTATGAGAGTCTGTGCAAATCATGCTACAGTTCCCTTCTGCCAATTCAAAACAAACACCTGTTAATATAGGACGAGTTTCTGAATTGCTAGCAGCATAAGCAGTTTTCCGAATCAATTGATGGAATGTATGGCCCTCTAACACAAATGATGGCTTACTTAAATCAATGTCAGGAAACTTAGGGTAATCAGTAGCATCTAGACAGGTAAAGTCAAAAGTTTTCTTGCCACTTACAACATTTAAAGAATAGCCATTAAGACTAAAGTTAATGTCTTTATTACATTTCTTTACAATGTCAATAACCGGCTTAGGGATAACAATCTTACCTGGTTCAATTACATCAACTGATACATTGTCTACAGTGATAGTCTGACGAATAGTTTCAGTGCTATTGGACGCAGTTAAAAGGACCTCTTTGTTACTTACTTCAAGTAGCACTCCATTAAGTATGGGTATTGCACTGTTTGAAGCGAGAACCCTTGTTACTTTTTTCAATGCTTCTGTAATGGTCTCTTTATGAATAGTTAATTTCATCTTAATTCCCTCCAATAAAAAAGCATAAGGGGATCCTTAGATCCTTACTTATGCTTTATTCTCCTCTGCTCATGCAGTTTGATTTTTAGCATCTTCTACAATATACGAAATTATATCTGCCTCATGTGCACTTGAATTCAATTTGAAGAATAGACTATAGACCTCTTGAATCTCCTCCTTAAGCACAAGCTGGCAAATACGTATTAAATGGTCGGTGTCAATATTGTGTTGCTTTGCCATTTTAACTACGTTAGCTACGGGAGATAGGGCATTATAGTAATTTCTTAATTCTTCTTCTGTCGCACTTGTAAACTCTTTTCTAAAATTGGTTTCGTAATTATTAGCTCGATTGAATACACCATAACGGATTTTATGGCTTTGTTCATTTTGACCAATACTTAGTGCATTTTCCATTTTAGCTATAGTCTTTAAGGCTCCCTTAAAGTCAAAACTAGCGTGGTTTGTTTTTAATCCTTGTTCAGACTGTTGAAAATGCTTATTTTTGTTAGACCCGGGAAGTGCCTTTGATGGTAATGTAGGGACTTTACAGTAACCTGTAATCCATTGGTTGTTTTTTGCTTTAGCATTAACATATATGTCTGTTGAGTTGCATGACCTTTGTTCCACAGATACCCATTGAGCATCCAATTCATAGAGGTAGCGGCCAATCCCCCATTGTGAAGCAGCTCTCTTCATGGAGTTAGATAAACCTCCTTTTGTTGCTTCAATGTTAGTCTTATCCGCACCATCCCATTTAGTCACTTTACGATCACCTATAAAAGCAGTAATACCACAGATGATCCCATCGTGAAGCTCTTTATACTCGTTTTGCCAACCGCAAATACCAAATACTTCATCCAATCGATCCTGAATTGCTCGGTTTTGTACATACGCTACGAGCATTGCTTTATTCCCATTTTTGTTACTGACATTGTTTACTCTCCACTCTACATTCTTTGGATCAAATGGAGCCTTAAGTCTTTCTGCAATTTCGTTTATACAATCTTTTTCTTCTGCCATGTCAAAGCACTCCCATAGTTTAATTTACTCACTACGTTTTGCGGAAACGCAAAAAAGCCTTTGGGCAGTTTGATAGGTAAAAGAGTTCTTTTACTTACAAACAGCCCAAAGGCTTTACATTTTTTGAATAACCGCTGGCCACAAAGGTGGTCGCATAAAAGCTTAACGAAAGTGAATATACCGTAAGTATATCTGATATCTTTTCCATGAACAATCCTAAAATGCCTACTTTTAGAAAAATCGAATAATGCAGTAGGTATATTCATGTGCTATAATCAAAATGAATTTGCATATACCATAACAATATACTGTAAAGCAATCACATGCTCATACTTCCTTTAGGGGAAGTATGAGCATTTTTATTTTCATGAAGAATTAAAGGAGAGAATAAGAAGATGGCGGAATTAGTTCGTATTACCACTTTAGGCAAGATTGAGACAGAAAATGACGTGGAGCGTCTTATCATTTTGAGGAAACGATTAGGCATGACACAATACCAATTTGCTCGGGCTCTTGGCATCAGTACAAGCTATTTAGGGGCAGTGGAGAATTATCATCTACCCTTCAGTGGCCGCTTGAAAAAGAAAGTAAATGCGTATCTTGAAACGGAGAAGAGGGAAAATGATAAGAGTACTGATCTTTTTAAGTGAAAATACTCAAAGCAGACAGAAACTAGAGCAAAAATTCATTTCTAAATTTAATGAGGCTATGGAAGACGCTTCATATATCGTCGTGGAAAATATTGAGGATTTTAAAAGGGAAGTACAGAACGGTTTCACATTTGTATTTATTGATTCTGTCCATTTACTTAATACACTAGGCAACGTTCCGACAAATGTATTGCTCTTAGGCAGTGAAAAAATTGATGAGTTAGAATATCCAAATCAAACAATTAGCATTTTCCCTGGAATCACTCAACTTCTTAATTGGTTACCTGCAGCCAAGCTTTCTAAAAAAATCCGATTAGATTTCAAAGGAGCGATAGTGGAAAATGATTCTTTCCTTAAAGGACAGATTACAGTTCCTGGGTCTGAAAATACAGGGATTGAAGAAAACAAATCCACTGAAATAAAAGATGAGCAAGACCCCAGTGCAATTGCGAAGTCAATTGATAAGGGGAATGAAAAAGCGTCTAAAGACAAAGGGGAAAATATTGCTACTATAGATGATCATCAATCTTCTAATTACGATTATTTAAAGAAGGCAAGATCACTCATTAAGCAAACGTATAAGCAACCTCAGCATGATGGAAATAAGACAATAGGGGTTTGGTCACCTCTTTATCGCATAGGCGTTACAACATTTGTAATTAATTTTGGATTGTTTTTAGGTATGCACAAAATAGAGACAGCGGTTCTTGAAGGTTTAAATAACCGATATCACCTTAAAAATTACTTGATGAAAATGAGTGGATTACCTACAGAATGGAAGTCATACGCAAGCCTCTTACACAATGATCAAGCGACTAATTTGAATTTTGCTATCCCTTTTCACAATGTCTATTGGCTACCCATTGATTCGAAGGATCTCAATTACGGTTGGAATTCTGATTCCTTAAGTGCTTATGTGGATGGAGTAAAGTATTATGATACGCTCCTGGTCGATCTACCTACTGGAGAACTAGAAGACTATACTATACAAACACTTGATCACTTGGACGAAATTTGGATAGTAGTGGATAACAATCTTCAACAAGTACTGGCTTGGAAAGAATATATCCAGAAGGTACTGTGTAAGAGAAAAATTAATGTATATCTAATCTTCAATAAGAAGTTGAACTTCAGTCAGATTGACCGTACTGCTCAAGAGATGGAAATACCAATCCTAGCCACATTACCTGCATTATATGAAGAGGTAGATAAGAATAATTTTGAATGTAATCCTCTAATCGATCATGAAGATGTTTATGAAAAATTGATTGAACCGTTCACCTTATTAGGGAAGCATATTATGGGGCAAAGCTTTGAAGGGAAAGGATATATACCACCTAGAAACCGCTGGATCCGTAAATTTAAATCTATCCTTCCTGCATTGAAAGGCTAATTGATTAATGATATATTTTGAGTATTAACATTTTTCTTAGCTTTTTTGCAACCTTCATTAGGTTAGCCGGATTAATCAAACATATGCGGTCTTTGGATCGGTAGAGCAAGGGATATGAATTCCTATGTCTATCATTCAAAGGCCGCTTTTTGTGTTTAAAAAGGGGGTGGAATTCGTGAAAAAAGGGAGCAAGCTGAAAGTAATAAAGAAAGTATTAATGGGGGGAAAGGTTATGTGCGAATTGGTGTACATACCTACAATCAAATGGTCAAAAGAGGATATTCACGTGGAGATTTGGTTTCATGTATCATGAGCGGAAAAATACACGAGGTTCAAATGGGGTTTAATCGAAGGATAAACCAAGTGGCAAGGACCTATGTTCTAACAGGCATAGATACTTCTCAAAACCCAATCGTAGTTGTTCTTTCTGAAGAGGGTGAGAATCACTTTTCAGTGGTAACGGTGATGCCACCCACAGACCAGTCCAGATTTATCGATTGTATTGTCTAAAAACAGAGAGGATGGATTTTATGAGCAAAACGCGAAATACGTTAAGAGCTACAAGTATTAAAGGTTGGTTTGAAATGACCAGGGAAACGTGTCCCATATGTTCTCATACAGGGGGTTGTATGATCAACACGAATGGAGATGCAGTAGCCTGTATCAGAATTGAGAGTGAAAAACCATTCTCAAAGAACTCTGCTTGTCCTTCATGGTTACATTGGCTGAAGAGAAACGAAAAAAAGCAAATTACGACTGAAAACATTCAGCAAGAGAATAGTGAAAAAAAACTATCATCTGATTCATTGGATACTATATACCGAAGTCTTTTAGTTAATACGGAATTGAGTAATGATCACTATAATCATCTTTCAGGTAAAGATAGGGGACTAAGTGATGAGCAAATACGAATTAGAGAATATAAGTCTTTCCCTGAGAAACCTTGGAATTGTGCAAGGCTAATTGAAAAATCAATAGGTCTAAAGGATTTCACAGGGGTCCCAGGATTTTATTTAGCAAAAGGGAGAAATGGTGGTTCTTATTGGAATGTATCAGGGCCAAAGGGCATTCTTATTCCTTTTAGGAACAATAAAAATGAAATAGAGGGATTTCAAATAAGGATTGATAACCCACCAAATGAAATAAAACTGAAAAAGAGAGATGAATTACTGCACGCAGAAGTAAAAAGGCAGCCAAATATTGTTCAAGTATCGTATGAGGGAGAAATTTTAATGGAGAAGGAGTTTACCCTCGATGAAAATGTAACTATCTATCATGAGAATAATATTATTGGATGGGTGACGTTAACTAAGGGGCAACGTTATTTTTGGTTGTCTTCAGCCAATAAGCCTAAAGGTACGATAAGTGGACTGCCTGCCCCTGTACACGTATCCGTTCCTTCATCAGAGTTAAAGGATTGGTCCGTTGGGGAATTACGAAGAGCAAAAAGTGTTTGGCTAGGAGAAGGACCACTCAAGCAGGATATAGCCATTGATAAAATTGTTCAGGTTTATGATAAGGAGGAACTTTCTGACGTTGGGACCACAATGTTAGGACTGCCTGGAGTAGGGAGCTGGCGTTTAGCAATCCCTATATTAAAAGAAATGGGAGCAGAAAGAGTTAATATTTGCTACGATATGGATTCTGTTTCTAATGTGTATGTTCAGAAGCATTTAAAAGAATGTATTAAGGGTCTCAGAAATGAAGGTCTGCAAGTATATATCTCTTTATGGGATGGAAAGAAGGATGGCAAAGGCATAGACGATCTTTTAATTAATAAAAGTTTCCCGGAGCTGAGAAGATTAGTCTAAATGTGTTTGGTTATTAAGAAGCCAAGAAAAGTAAAATTTTCTTGGCTTTTTTTTTGCCCTAATTTTAGTTATTGTATCTTTTAAAACACTAGATAATGAAATCGTTATATCCTCCTTAAGAATAACAAATACCCATAGAACCTATTTCAAATTATTGTTAAAATAGGGGAGAATTTGAAGGGTGAGGTGTTTTTTTGAAGAGACTTATAAGATTGTTAATTGCTTTTATCATTCTTACATTGCTTTGGTATCTGGGAGATTTAAGTCAAAATTATAAAATTCAAAATGGAGCATCCACAAAAGAAGGAATTCTTATAAAGAGAAATGATCAGTTCTACCTTGTCTCTAACAGAGATATTACAAGTCAAGAAATCGAAGTTCTTTCGATAAAGGAATTAACACAAGAATATTCCTCTGAGATAGTAAAGCTAGATTTGAGTAATGCAATTATTAAAAATGTAAAATCAGGTGATAGAGTAGTAATTTGGTATACAGAAACAGTGGAATCTTACCCAGGGAGAATAATAGTTTTAAAAATTGAAAAAGTGTGAATATTTTACTATTTTAATTATAATATACCAATTTTTCCTCTTATTGTGTTATATTAAACCTAAATATGTCAAAAGGAGGAAAATATGAAAAAATATTACTTCTTTTTGCTTTTAGTTTTGGGTTTGATTCTGATGCCAGTGACTTCCTTAGCAAATGATAAGGAGTCTAAAAATGTTCACCCTAATGATATGGTGAATTCAAAAGGTGAAGTTATTAAGTATGAAGATTACAAGAAATACTTAGAAAATTCATCTACTCTAGAACAGAACACGTCTTTTAATGGTTCAGGAAAAGTTCTTCCTGAAAGAGATCTGCCTGACTTTAAGAAAGATAAGCCTTATAAAAGTGTATCCCCTTTTAATTTTGAAAAATCATATGCACCTAATGTAGTAATTGGTCAAGATGGAAGGAAAGTAGTAACTGATACCTCGGTCAATCCATACAGGCAAATCACTTATATTGAATTGGATTGGGGTGATTCTTGGGGATGGTGTTCAGGTACACTAATAGGAAAGGACACTGTTTTGACAAATGGACACTGTGTGGTTGATCCTAGTAAACAGAAAGGGATAACCAGCGGGTACGTTATTCCAGGATTAAATGAAAATCATTACAGTTACGGTGCCTACCAAGTAGTCGATTATTTTGTGCCAAGCCATTGGATAAATAATGGTTCTAGTACACATGACTATGCGGTACTTAAATTAGCTCCTTATATGGGGCAAAATGCAGGTGACGTTGCTGGTTATAGACCTATTAAGCAAGTAAATAATGTTGTAAATCAATCTATAAAACTATATGGGTACCCACAAGATCGTATTGATTCAACAGGAAGGGTTTCCCAATGGGGAATGTCTGGAAGTATTGGAAGAGAGGACACTGCTTTAGCCTTTTATCAAATAGACACATATAGAGGGCAATCTGGTTCTGCATTATTAAATAGTTCGAACGAGATTATTGGTGTCCATAGAGGTTCTTATGGATTCAGTGATGGTAAAACATACAATGGGGGACCCAAAATGACAAAACCTGTATATGATTTCATAAAAGCCGCCCAAAGATAGCCATTTAACACTCCCTAATAGGGGGTGTTTTTTAATACTATAAAGTCATCTCGAAAATAGTTCTAAAAAAAGATTGATTAATCAGTGGCTTTTATATAAAATTGACCTTGTAGAAAAGAAAAATATTCAAATCATCTAATTTAATAACATAAATGGGAAAAACCCACTAATTATACAAAGGAGAATACTTAGTATTCTCAAAGCTTTGTGTACTTAGTGGGTTTTTTGCGTTTAAAAATCCAAAATATCAATGGAGGTGCAAACAAAGAGAATGAAAAGGATTAAGAAATTATTACTTATCGTAACAATGGCAACTATCGCATTCTTAGGTATAAGTACGTTGGAGAATGTAGTAAATCCACAGGTTGCAGAGGCAAGTGCAGGAAAAGCCTTTAAAGACGGCGCTGGTATTACAAGTTCTAAAGATAGTGCTACAGCAACCAAAGATATTACTAAGGACTTGAACAAGATTGTAATTCTAGTCATCACCATTGCAGGTCTATGGAGTATTTTATGGCTTGTTATTGGAGGCATGATGCTGCAAGGATCTTCCGGTAACCCTCAGAAACGGTCTGGTGCTATTGGTTGCTTGGTCTGTACCGGTGTTGGAATTGTAATTATCGTAAAAGCCTATGATATCGCCGGTTACATGGCAGGACTAGGAACATAACCATATGCAAACCTTATATCCCCTCTTTCCTTATGAGAGAGGGGCCCTTTTTTATCTGGGATAGGAGGAACTCTAAAAAATGAGAAAAGAAATTGTACCAATAGATATGGCAAGTGAACAAAAAGAATTTATGGGGTTAGTTAGTAAACGACAAGTGCTCTACCTTCTGTTAGGTGGTTATGCCATATACAGTTATGCCCCTAAAGTCTTTCCTTTGGTCGGAAACTGGATGGTGGGCGTCATCCTTACGATTGTCTCTATTCTTCCGACAGCGGTCATAATAGGCATGCTTGCTTTTTACAAAATTGAAAAATATCACATGTACTTAGATAGATATCTATTAACAAAATTACAGTATAAGCACCAATTGGGGAATTGGAGCAAATACAAAAAAAATCTGATTGAAAAGGATGATATGTATTAATGGGCATTTTCATAATACTAGCTGCTGGATTAGGGTTATGGGTTTTTTATCGGGTCATGATTAAAGAGCCCATTTTTCCTTGGATGGAAAAGAAAAACAATGGCCCAACTCCTTACAAAGCTAAAAGTGGGAAAAAGAAGGGTCTTGAGTATGAAGAGGAAGAAGAGCCTGAGCCTTTCCAAGAACTTTTTTCAGACATTCGTGAAATCAGTAATCATATGATTCGCTTCAATAACAACAAATTTGTAATGGTTTTTGAAGTAGATCCATGCAATTACTTCCTACTTAGTCAAGATGAGCAGGAACAAATAGATATCTCATTTGAAACCTGGCTATCTCAAATAAGTTACAACGTTCAATTCTATCTTCAGTCTCGCTATGTCGATCTTAGTGAACCTATTGAAAACATGAAGAAGTCAATGGAAGAAGATGAGGGTCTAAATGAACATGCTTACGAGTATGGTAAGTCCCTTGTCAATAACCTATTGGATTGGCAACGTTCTACGCCTCGTTACGAAACGAAAATGTTCCTTACAACCTCCATGATTATAAACGAAAAAGACATTAGAGCTGAGGATGCAGAGGAGCTTGAAGAAAAATTAGTAGATAAGGCATTCGCTGAACTGTACAGAAGGTTCGGTACTGCAAAGAATGCTTTAAGGAAAGCGGACATGGACGTACAGTTGCTCACTAGTGATGGAATAGCACAAACACTTTACTACGCATTTAACCGGAGGAAAGCTGTTACGAACAAGTTTAAGGACCTGGGTCTAAAAGAAATGCTTGCGCTTTATTGCACCGCTGATCAAAGCCAGAATCGAATTGAAGCAGTAAAGGAGAGAATTGACAATGAGCAAAAAGACAAAGAAAAAGTCGTTCAAGAAGAATCGCAAGCAAGTTGATGAAGAGGTTGAAGCATTAAATATACCAACGCAAGAAGAAGTAAAGCCTGACCTATGGGACATTATCTCTCCTGATGGAGTTTCAATCCAGAAAGAATTTTATGATCATGGAATTATTAAGCAGGCTCTTGGATCAAAAACTTATTTTCGCCCATTTTATATACCTCGTGAGGGATACCCGAGGAAGATGCAGACCAATTGGTTAAATTCACTTACTTCGAGCGGAGAAGTGGACGTTTTAATTGATGTAAACAAAATTAAAAAAAATGAAGCTTTAACCATGCTGCAGAAACAAATCACCATGCTAAAGTCCAATTTATCTTTCCAGCGCAAAAGAGGAAACATTGATCAAGAGCATGAACTTCAAACGAAGATTATGGACACTGAGCAATTAATGGGGGAAACCCAGTTTTCGGAGAATGATAGTTACCTAGTGGGGGTTCTTGGAAACCTCTATGCGCAAAGCGAGAAAGAATTAGATAAGTACAGTGAATATGTTGAAGATGAAATGTCCGGCCAGTTCTTCAAAGTAGCTTCTACGTGGAGTCGAGTAAAAAAAGGGTTCCGCTCGGTGTTACCTATAGGTGTAAATGAGATCCCAGACTCATACCGGAATATTGATCGGCGCGCCTTGAGTACATATTCGCCGTTTATAAGTGGGAGCGGTAAATTCAATGGTGGAATTCCGATTGGAAACAATAAAATCACTGGTCAGAAAGAATTTTATAATGCTTTTGGAACTGATGAATTCCGTCCAGATAATTATAATGCTGCAGTATTCGGTACATCAGGATCTGGGAAGTCATTGTTACTTAAGCTCATGATTGCTCGAGAAATGATTGGGATGGGTATGCATCAAGCGATTATAGATGTTGAAAATGAATTCTCAAAACTGACAAAGCGACTTGGCGGGCTCAACCTGGACATCTCAGAAGAATCATTAATCGTCATTAACCCTTTGGCTATAAATTTTTCGGATATCCCTCTCGATGATGATGATGAGGAATTAGAGACCTTAGAAGAGCATGATGACAAAATCATTGTTGAAAAAGAGGATGGCAAGAAATATATCCGTTTTATTGCTATTCGTGAAAAAGTAGGAGAAATCATTGAGTTTTTCGATATTGTTTCCAGAGGGAAGAACCTGGAAGGAGAAGGGCTTAACGTCTTTGAAAAAAACTACATCGAAGAAGCTATGTACAACATTCTTGAAAGGATGGGGATTACTTCACATCCAGACTCTCTTTTCGAATACAAACCTAAAGAAGTAGACGGTCAAATTATCCAAAGTAGGTCAAGGAAAAGTGAGCCGACTATCACCGATATTTATAATTATCTCATTGGAAAATATGTAAATGAGCCAAAGGCTGAAAGAATCATTGCGGTAATAAAACCATACCTTAGGACCGGATCTAAACCGATTTTTGATGGACAAACCTTTCTAGGGCGGGGAGTAACCACTGAACTTCATAAGGCACGACTAATTAACTTCAATATATCCAAGATGGAGCAAGGTGGTCTAAGAGAAATCGCCTACCACGTAATTTTGACTTTCTTGTGGGAGCACTTCATTAAGAATATTGAAAACGCGAATAAGAAGAAAATTGTTTATGCAGATGAAGCTTGGCAACTGGTGGATTACGAAGCAACAGTAGATTTCCTTGAAAGGATGGCCAGGCGTAGTCGAAAAAGAAACGCGGGACTACGGATAGCTAGTCAGGATTTCGTTCGGATCCTAGAAAGTAGGAAAGCTCGTGGTATCTTGCAAAACACGTACACCTTCATATTCTTAAAGCAGAACAAAATTGACTTGAAAAGTATTAAAGACAACTTTGATTTGTCTGAAGGTGAGCTAGGAATTCTCTTTAAAAACCCAGATAAGGGTGAAGGGATACTTCGCCATGGTAAATCCTCTGTTTGGTTAAGAACGGATCCATCAGACGATGAGCTCGTATTTGTAGAATCGAACTCCGCTGTCTTAGATGAATTGATGCGAAAGAAAAAAATGCAGCAACATTAAGGGGGTGATGATTAAGTGAAAGATAAAATCGTCGACATAATTACCTTTCTCTTTGGGGATTTATGGGACATGCTCATTAAACCGTTTGCAGAATTAAAAACACTTAAGTCGTGGGTATTTGGAAAAGATGCCGCTAACGGTAGCGAATTAATTTTTGGAACATTTACAGAAGACAATATCAATAATGTATTCTCCCCTGGATATATAACCATGATGACCGTTGCGGGAACGTTATTTGTATTAGCAGTGGTTATCCAGGGTATGCGAATACAGTCCGCGGCGTTAAATCCTAATTCAAGAAGCCTTTTAATTGAATTCATAAAAGACTTAATGATTGTAGGTGTGCTGCTTTTCCAGTTACCAACATTGCTTGGGATCATATTTGAAATCAATCAAAGTTTAGTAAATGTATTTGAAGTTGATTTTGAAATGAAGAAAGTACAAAAATCTTCGGAACTTGATGAATCTAGTTTTATAGGAGATATGGTAATTGGACTAGTATTGTTAGGTCTAACCATATGGGCTAATTTCTACTATGCTATGAGGAAGTTTACTCTAATAATTCTGATGATTGTATCCCCCTTAATGGTTGTGTTCTTCCTATTTCCAAAATTCAAGGGAATAACACAAGGATGGCTGAAAGAATTAATTGGGACAGTTTTTATTCAAGCCATACATGCATTTGTTTATTGGGTACTAGCGTTAATGGCAGCCGGAGAAGATAGTCTAATCTTAACAGTGATTTATTACATGATTTTCATCCCTATAGGTGAAGCCTTAAAGTACTTGTTCGGACTCTCAAACAACATGAGTAGTAATCTCTCAAAAGCAGGGGCAATGATGGGCATAGGTGCTCTTGCTGGGATGGCAGGCGCTGTTAAAGGTGCATTAGGCGATCAATCAGTTTCTGGAGCTCTAAAAGGAATGTATAAAGGGGCTAAAGGTTCAAAATCAGGAAGTGCTGAAGGAGAATCACCTGATGGAAAACCTACACTTGGAGGAAATACTGGTCCTGATACCGGCACTACATCCGTAGCTGAGAAAATGTTGAAAGCAGGGGATATTACAAGCAAATTCGGTAAAGCATCTTTAGGAATCGCTGGATCACTCGTCGGTTCTCCGATGGGTCCGGTTGGTGCTATTGCAGGAGCCTCAGCTGGTGCTTTGGCTGGTGAAGCTGCTGGAAGCTTAGCGGGAAGATCAGGCTTTGCCGTATTAAACGGTGCTGGTGGTGCGATAGCGGAACGCTTTAAAAAAGGAAAGGCTGGTTTTAAGAGTCAAAAAGACAAGAATGACAAATCAGCTGAAGATGAAGTTGTATCTAGAATAGCTGAGGATGAAACAACTCAGTGGGCATCTAAAAATCGAGAAGCCTTTATGAATGATATGAAGGAGAAATTCCCAGACGCACATAAAGATGAGCTAGAAAAGAAATGGTCTAATCGTGTAGGACAAGAAAAGGAAGCTAATTTAAATAAAGCAAGAGCTTCATTTAATGAACTAAAGCCTTTAGTTTCATCAGACGATGCAGTTAAGAAAGCCAGTGGAAATGCAGTTCAAGCATGGGCTGACCAGAATAAAGAAGACTTCATGAAGCAATATGAGAAAGAGAATCCTCCAAGTCGCCCATTGGATCAAATGAATGAATTTGAAAAGAAGCACTATAACAAACAAAAAAATGCAGCATGGAAGGATAAAGTATCGGACAAAAAGAACGAATACCAGCGTATGGCACAACAGGTAGCTAACAATGCTGCTGGTGTAGGAGTTGATAGTAAAGCTGTAAAAAAAGAAGTAGATGGAATGACCTCACAATGGGCAAATGACAACGAAGCTAATTTTAAAAAGCAGTATGAGAAAGAAAACCCGCCTAGTAAAGATTTCACTCAGATGTCGGCTCAGGAAAAGGAACAGTACAATAATAATCGCAATAATGCTTGGGCGAATAAAGTGGATCAAAAAAGAGCGGATTTTACGAATCAAGTTCAAGGCAATCATGTAAGTTCGGATCGAAAAGGGAATTATGGTATAAATGGGGATTCTTTCGCCAAAAATTTTGCTAGTAAGATAGAATCAATGGAAAAAGCAGAGGTTAGAGCGAAGAATCCTAATGCTTCTAAGGACGAGCTTGAACTTGAGTTCAAGAAAGTAGATAACAAGTCCAAAGCTATTGTTGAATCAATCAGTAAGGCTACAAATACTGCTGATAAGTTTGCTATTAACAATGGGAGAGTAAATACAGGTGGTATTGCTCAATTTATCGCAAAGCAGAACACTGATGCCCAAAGGAAGGAATTCCTTAATACAGCAAGCTTAAATAATGTTCCTGAGCAAGAGGCTCTGAAGCAATGGAAAGAAAGAGCACCTCAAGTGAGTGCGAGCAACCTGGAAAGAGCTCAGGCAACGATGAGTAAACCTCTTGCCTCACAAAATAATTTAGTTAAAGGCATGAAGATTGTAGGTGCTACTGTAGGTTCTGCTACAGGATTGGCCTCAGTAGTCAGTTCCGCAAAGACTATCGGGACTAATGTTGCTACAGGTGCTGCAACCGGCTGGACGGAAGCTGTGGACCTAAATAGCACTACCGCAATCGCTACCGTAGGAGCAAAATCATTAGGTTCTATAAAAGGAGCAGGTAGTGGTTTAGCCTCTGGAATACAGCAATTCAAAAACGAAACAAAGGCTCCACCTATTGAAGCACAAAAAGCGTTTACTGATAAGGCGGGATACGCTAGTGGTGTTGTGTTTGGTAAAAAAGGATATACGGTTGGATCTCAACTTGCTGCGAAATACAATCCCCACAACGAAAAAGTGAATAACTTGATCAGCGAACCAGGTGAGGTTATGCAAATGGCCCATAAGGTGGTAGACGACAATGGTACTGAACAAATAGCAAAAGGTGCGGTCCGCATGGTTACTACTGCTGATGAATCATTTATTCAGGTTAGAACTCGTACAGGAGAGGTTCAGCAAGTCTCCCGGACAGCAAAAGGAGATAGTGGGCTAAAAAAAGGAGAAATTGTATATCAAGATCTTAACGTACAAGATGGAGCATTTGTTCCAAACGTAATTAAAGGTACAAACACCAGCGCTTATAAAATGGACTCAACAGGGGCAAAAATGCCATTCAATAGAAGTATCAATATAGCTCCAAGTAGCTTATTATCAAATCATTCGCCAAGTGGTATTCATAATAACACTGTGTCACAACCATTTAATCAATCAGTAGATAATGGCCAGTTTAATCTGGGTGATTTAAGAAATCATCAATTGACTGATCAGATTGAATTGGTAACAACTAGAGAGCAGTCATATCTTCAAGCAAGTGGTGCAGATGGGCAAAAGTATCGTGTTAGTAAGATTTCGACTGGAGATCCAAGACTCAATCAACAAATTACGCAGCCTATTACTGTGAGAAACCATAAGTTGGTTAAAGAAGATATTATCCTAGAGGATTCCCAAGTCTTCGGTATGGAGGAAGGAAAGTACACGTCAAGCGTAGACCCTAATGATCTACTGCCACCTATCCCTAATAACCGCTATGCAAATAGGCTAGATGGGGAACGAGGAAGGTATAAAGGGGTGTCGATTTAAATGATACCCGAACGTCAACAGGAACAGAAAAACCCCGCTGTTGAGATAGCTAAAAATGTAGGAAAAGATAAGCTGAAAAAAGCTGGAAAAAAGGTCGCAAAGAAGGCAATAAAAAAAGGAGCAGTGCTTGCAAAAAAAGCAATATCAATTGCTTTAAAAGCGCTTTTAAAAGTTATTGTAAGTATCCTGGGTTACATTGGAGTACCCGGGATACTAATAATAGCTGGAATTGTAGTTGTTGTGATAATAGTATTCCTCTCTTTTAGCTTCTTTTTTGGAACCGGTTCTGATTTGGACAATGATGATCAGGAATTATACGAGTATATGGTTAGCGAATTAGATAAAACGATTGATACCTCATTACCAGAACAGAAAAAGTATAGGGTCCCAGAAGAATTGCTTGCTGCAGTAATTCAATCTGACATCATTACAGAGGATTATAAAGGCAAGGAAAAAGATCTAATTAAAGAAATGGCACAGGCACTAAAACCCACATTTGAATACGAAGACTTCAATGAATATAAGGAAACATACACAAAGACATGTGAAGACGGGAAATGCAAAAGTACTAAGGTGAAGAAGAAAGATAACTGGAATAAAAAAATAACGTTTGTGAACGCCTGGAATGGTAGTGCAACGTACACCTATTCTGAAGATCTATCTGACTGGACTTATAAAAAGTCTGAAAGGATAGAAGTCAGAACAAGAAAAGAAAAAGTTGAGACCGTTAATGATGAAGGAGTTAAAGTTGTTAAGTATGTAGACGAAGATTACGATGTGAAAATTGAAACATACAAATATTCACGAAATATGAAGGTGAATAGGAAGGATTCAAACGTTACACAAGACTATGCCGCATTTGATAGCATTCTTAACCAATATGGGTTTGGAATGAATGATAAAAAGATGGTTGAAGCAATGTATGAATTTACTACAGATAAAAAACTCGGATATATTGACTGGTTAGAAGGGAATGGTGGTGCTAATTTTGGGTTTGGGGGAGGCTTTACCGGAAACGTCACTCCTGGGGACAATGTTCCAGCAAAGTACATGGAATATTACCGTAATGCAGAAAAAAAATATGGCGTTGATTGGTATGTATTAGCCGCTTTGCACTTTGTTGAAACATCGTTTTCAGATTCACAGGACTCAAGCAATGTAAGTACAGTCGGGGCTATCGGTCCGTTCCAATTCATGCCCCTTACCTGGTTAGGATGGTCTGCATCTAATGACTACGGAGGCACTAGTTTAGGAAATGCTTCAATTCCCGTAAGTGTAATATCTAGTCCATCCAGTATTAAGAAGTATGGAGGTTACGGAGTAGACGGTGATGGAGATGGGAAGGCAGATCCTTGGTCTGTAGCTGATGCTTCCATGTCAGCAGCCAATTATTTGGTGGCGAGTGGATACCATTCGGATAAGCGGAAGGCTCTGTACTCATATAACCACGCTCAATGGTATGTCGATAAGGTATTGAGCTATGCTGATCAATTCCACAAGGCGGCTACTTACACACCAGAAAATGGAATGCCACCGCCCACAAAAGGTGAAGTTATGGCACCGGCTACTGGGCAAATTACTACAAACTTTGGATGGGATACTCTTAATGGGCAAAGAAGGATCCATTACGGAATGGACATAGGGAAAGGTGGGCGCTCATCAGTACCCATCGTAGCTTTTGCAGATGGATCCGTTAAAAATTCATATTTCTCTTCAACATACGGGAATGTAGTGATTATTTCTCACAATATCGGAGGGCAAAAAATAGAGTCGTTATATGCTCATATGGAAAACAGAAACGTATCAACTGGGCAAAAAGTAAAAAAAGGGACTCTTCTGGGTTATATGGGTAATACGGGGTATTCGTATGGGGCTCACTTACATTTTGAACTTCATAAAGGTTCCTGGAACGCTCAGAAATCTAACGCCTTCGATCCTTTAACGATGGTTAAGATTCCAGCATCTTAATTTAAAATGGGGTGTCTTGTTTGTCACAACGTTTTCAAATACTCATTACTTTTGGAGTTATATTAATTCTAATTGGGTGTTTTGTAAGCACTAAATATTTGGAGTTTGGTACTAAAAAGGTCACGTTGGACATCGGGTATTCGGAAATTGAGTTAAACAAGGAAAAAGAGAGACAACAAGCCTTGATCAATGCCTCTACCTTAATGCAAGATGATGTTTCTGACGAGACCATTTATTCTGATAGTGAAGCCACAGAAAATACAAAGGACGAGGCTATTAGTAAGTTTATTGCAAGCGCCAAATCTGAGGATATTGAAGGGTTTATGCAATCCTTTGATCCTCAGTCTTTAAATACTAGTTTATTAGAAGAAGAGAATGAAAATAATTTGGAGGTAATTGCGCAATTCATAAAAGAAATATCGAGAGACGGTATTAAGGAAGTGCAAGTAATTGAGAAGAAAAAAGAGCAACAAAAGCGAGAAGTGCTTATTACTTACCAGGGTAATGAGAGAACTAGGATAGTAATTTCTTTCAGCCGATCCTCTTCAGTTCATCATGATCATGAACATGGAGTGGGTGATTATGTTATTGCAACACCACCCACTAAAATTATTGAGGAGATTAAACAGAATCTAAAACCCGCCTCTTAAAGGCGGGTTTATTTTGATAAAACTTTTAATTTGGCCATCTTCCAGGAGCCGAAATTTCTAATATACGTTGTCGCTGCAGGTAATTTGTTTTCTTTTGCATATACATTCCAACTAACCTGGCTCTTAAAGTATTCTAAATTCTGTCGTGCTATTGTAATTAACTCATCATGTGTATATTTCTTTCTAATTGAACTCTTAACTAATTTATTTAGCTCTTCATATGATAAGTAGCTCCTAATGGTTTTGTATGTTGGAAGGGAGTTGCTTTTGGCAAATATATCCCATTCGTTAGGGGACGTATATTTTTCTTTATACTCAAGAAGAACTTGAATTATTTGTTCTTTAGTGTAGGTATTTACCCTTGTTCTACCTGATTCTTTACCTAAAATCTTCCCCACTTCAGACCATTGACCGAAGTGAAGAATGTATGTTGAAGATTTAGGAAGCATTAGCTTTGAAGCAAAAGAGTCCCACTCACGAACTGTGGTAAACTTTTCTTGATAGGTTATGGCAATCTCAATCAATTCCTCTTTTGTATATCTCTTCTTCCTGGATGCACCATATTTCTTCAAGACTTCTTTCCAAGAGTTATTATTTTGAGTTAGCAGCTCATCTGCACTAGGAAGTAGAGGTGACCCGTTCCTGTAGTTGTCCCAAGAGATTGGAGAACTAAGGTGTTCTTTATTTACTCTAATTAGTTCGTCATCAAAATTGTGTTCCATTGAGCTCATTCCTTTTTGCATATCCAATGTTCTTAAAAGAAATTACATCGGCTGTTAAATCTTCCAACCCATACATAAGTTCAAATAAATCCGCGTTTCTAGCATTTAATAAAATTAATTCTTCTTTAAACTCATTAAACATCTCTTTTGGGGCGTATCTCATGCCTAATCTATTAATTTCTCGTTTATAAATGTACTCAGTATTAAAGCATTTTGTAAACAATTGAAACTTCTTATTTTTATTAAGTTCATTAAACAGTTCTCTAATATTTTCATCAGTCTTAAGTACAATCTTATTGAAATAAGAATCGGGTAGGAAAGCCACTTGAATATCGGTGTCCTCAGTGTCTAATTTAAGCTTATTGCAACCTCTTTCAACAAAATTAATTTTAATACATGCAAATCTTCTATTAGATTCACTTGAGCATTTATCTAAATAAATCCCTTTTGATATTTGGTTGGTATTCCTTTCATAATATTCTCCTTTAGCATATAAAGGAGAGGGTAAAAGTATATACATTTGATCTTCTTCGTTTTTGGAATGGTTTTTATGAATAGCAAGGGGATAGTTATTGTCCTCCTTCATAAACAGTCTATTTAACCGTTTTGAGGCATCTTCAACATCTATCTCCTCTGAAGAGTGAATTAAGTACTTTTCAACCTGATTAATACTATATTCTTTTCGTTTCTTACGGTCTAACTTAGTTTCTTTTTTTGCTGAAGTGATTTTATCATTTTGTTTAAAATAATGTGGTTTGAATACCCCTAATAAAATAAAAAATGGAAGTAACGGGATAAGTAATAAAATTAAGGCAGTACCTTGAACAATGCTCTTAATGGAAATGGTCCTTCCTAGTAAGAAACTAACAAACATAATAGGAAGCCCAATCACAGCCATAGTAATAAGTACAAATAAGTACAATATAAAGAAGGCAGCGAGGATTCTTAAAGCCGTTACGCCTCCGTATTCGGATATTAGACCTAAACGATCTGCTATGGTTACAAGTCCTAGAAAGTCCAGTACGGGGTAAATAATGCTGTCCCATTTCCAAGCTCCCAATATGACCAGGATAATTCCTAATACCCCCCATAAACCAGTCTGCTTTCCGCGATCGTAGGACATTTTTGCTTCTATAGCCCACAAGACATCTCGTAGCATTAAAGTCCCTCCTTTCATTTATATAACAATATTACCATTTATGATATTATTCTAATTGTTAAATGATTACAAGTCAAGTTATAGAATACTTTTAATTTCCTGCAAAGTATTGATTATTTTTCCTTTAACCCTTAAAATTGAATGAGTCATAAGAACTAAAATGGGAATCCCCAAAGAGAGTAAAGGACATTGATATCCTTTTCTGTCTTTGGGGATTTTTTTAATAAGGGGTGATTCATTTGGCCGTAAAATTTTTAAGAGTCCCGGACACTGTATCAATGTGTTCCTTTAATAATAAAAGAAAAGTAATAAGAGCCTTAAGACATGCGGTGAGGTGGGATCGATCTCAGTTTTCAGTAGTGTATCAGCCAAAAATAAATTTAACCTCAAAAAACCTTGTGGGAATGGAAGCTTTGCTAAGGTGGAACAATGATAAAGTCGGAAGAATAGGTCCCGCAGAATTTATACCAATAGCTGAGACTCATAAGTTGATTGACGACCTATTAGAAATTGTTTTGAGCCTAGTCTGTACTCAAATAAACATTTGGAAGACCCAATTGCAAAAGGATATTCGGGTTAGTGTAAATATATCTCCAGTCCAGTTAAATAGGATTAATCTAATCAAAGAGGTTAAGGACACTTTGGATAAACATCTTATCCCTTACGAAAATGTGGAGATCGAGGTTACAGAAGGTACTTATCTAACTCCTGTAGCTATAGATACAATCAAAAAGTTTTCAGATGAAGGCTTTCCAATATCTTTAGATGATTTCGGTAAAGATTACGCATCATTTAATCGCTTCTTAGCTCTTCCTTTGAACTTTTTGAAGATTGATAAGGATTTCCTAAAACAGTGCATGGAAGAAGAAAAGGGGAGAAGGTTTATAAATGACATTATAAAGACATGTCATAAAAGAAATATACAAGTCATAGCTGAAGGGATTGAAACACAAGCCCAATTAAACGAACTAATTCAGTCAAAATGTGATATCGGTCAAGGATACCTTTTTGATAAACCCATGGCGAACCCAAATTTGGAAAAATGGTATTTAACTACTATCTAATGAGAAAGGAATTATGTGATGAATAATCTAAGCAATAAAAGGAGAAAGAGCACCAGAGATCAATCTAAATTGAAAAAGGGAACTTCAAAAAAGAATGGGGATAGGATTCAAGGTAAAATAGACTATTTGATGATGAGATTAAGTTATAAAGACTTACTCAATGTGTACAGTGATTTAAAGATCATTGAAGAGCGCAATGGTTCAGTAGAGAACTACTTAGAAGTGATTATTGAAGGGATGTTTCAGGATCCGGAAATGAGTGTGGCTAAGTAATATGTCAAATCCTTTTCTATAAAAAAAGTCCACCTTTTGCAAAGAGGTGGACTTTTTTGATTACTTTTCTAATTTGTCAATCGCATTCCTGGCTTCGTCCTCCGATGAATTTACATAAAGAGAGGATGTATCTGTTGAACTATGGCCAAGCTGTCTCATCAGATCATACACAGTATTATGTTTGGCATATTCAGTAGCAAATGAATGACGCATTTTGTGGGGGTATAAACGTTCATCTCGATAAGCTTCAGTGTACTTAGCAATGAGCTCCTGTATAGAGCGTACAGAGAGCGGCTGAGCGCTCCCGCGATACTTCGTAAGGAAGTAGTACTTCTCGTCTTGTAGGGCTTTGTAGCGAGTCTCACGTAGGTCTCGATATTTCTCTAAATAGGGGACTGCAAATTCTCTAAAGAACACTGTAGATTCCTTGCTGCCTTTTCGAAGTACATTGAGTTTACGTTTTTTTAGATTGACTGCATTGAGTGTTAAGTTAGCAAGCTCACTTACACGAATTCCGGAAGCTAAAAACAGAGTGATGATAGCAAGGTCTCTTTCTTTGTCACGCTTGAAATATGCCTTCTTTAATTTTTGCTTATCTATGGAGGAGACGTAATCGTTTTCTATAAAAGCTACAAAATCTAACATTTCTTCACCATGAAGAATTTTGGTACTAATTCGATCAGCTCGAACGTCTAAATCTTCTTTAACCTTATGCATTTTTACCTTGGCCATAACATTACGGTAAAAGTAGCATTCACCTTCTTCATCCTCAGTTCGTTCAGTAAGATATTTAAAAAGGGACTTCAACGAGCTCTTTTTTCGATTAATGGAATCGTCTTGTAGCTCCAAATCATATTTAAGATGGGTAAAGAAGGCATTGGCCTCGGTTAACTTTAACTCTTCAAGAGTTTTTAGTGATATTTCCTTAGGGGTAGAAACATCCGCTATCCCTTCGGTAATAAGCCACTGGAAGAACTTCTCGAAATCATGGAAATACCCTAATAGTGTTGATGGGGAGGTATTCCCAGAGAACATGTCGTCTTTGTATTGATCAACATACCAGGGGAGTGAAGGGAGTTTGAGTTCTAATTTTTCCTTGTGGAGTCGCTGCTGTCTTGTAAGTCGTTCACGTTTGGCCATAACCGGCTCCTCCTCTTGTCGAACAATGTCGAAGTATGCGTGAAATACAATTTATACGCAGACTTGCTTGTCATGTTTATAATCAATAAAAGAGATATATCCTCTACTGTTCAATATTTTTGATAACTGACTTGTAAAAAGTTTTATCGAAACTCATTATATAGTACATACTCATTGTTTTTACTAAACATACTTCCAATTCTATTATTGGCTTAGAAGAAGTTTAAAGTTTAAATGAAAGGGAGAAAAAATGTATGTAAAAGAACTCAAACAAAATCTATTCCTTTGACTTTGTTTTTAATTTGGTGATTTTTTAGGATCTCAAACAAAATATCCGGATCAATATTGCAAAAATATCCACCTCTAACTCGGGTCCAATGATATTCTTTCATATATTTAACAGTATAATAATTCTCTAGTTTTTCAGCACAGTTATATGTCGTAACACCTAGATTAATAATCTCTCTAACTTTCACAGGAGAGTGAATGCGAGTCCATGAAGATCCTTTACCTCTGAAATGTTTTTTTATCCTGAGATCTAAATTAGAGGTTTGGCCAACATAAAAATGCTCACATTCCAACTCTAATATATAAATATATCTATGTTTAATGCTGTCATCATCTTCTTTAATTGGCATATTCTCACCTTTTTACATATATTAAACGAGAATTCTAGTATGAAATCGCTTGATCAGCAATCTACTTTGCTTTACTTTATGTACCGAATCTATTCGCATATGTCTTAGCTGTTGAAATCGTATGTGCAACAGCAAGCAAATTTATCCTATTGCATTTAAAAAGGTGAATTTTATCCCTAATAATACCATTCAAGTTAAGTGAACTTTTAAAGTATATCCAAATTTAGAAGCGTATATAGTAATAGTTCTACCACATAGGGATTAATATCATTTTTTTCAAAGTTATAATTTTTCAATAGATTAGTAATATGAATATTAAATATGGCATCACCTTTTGGGTTGTTCCAACCTTTAAGTAAGTCAATATCGTTACCGCATTTTTGAATAATTAGGTTTTTATAAAATTCCATTTGACTATGTAATATATAGTTTTTCCTCGATTGTAAACTAACATATTCCCTTATCTTTTTATCACTCATTTCTTCCGAAATTTCTACTTTTTTTTCCTCAACCCTTATATCTTCTATGAGCACAGTAAGGTGTAAGTAGTTGCAAATTATTTGATGCAACTGTTTATCTTGTACTAATTCTTCAAGTAATTCTTTTCTATATTCAATAGACATAATTTTAGTCAAAACTATTAACTCCCAGATGTAGATTTGTGAATTAGATATCCCGGGCACTGGTGCTAAAATTATAGTTCACTATACGGAGGGAATATTCTATATGAATATTATATCACTTATTATTCTATGCGTTAAATTATTATTTCACGCATAGAATGAAAATAGAGGTTTAGATTTACCTCCTCCATCTTCCACTAGGTTTGTTCCAATTTATATACTCTTTTGCGTTGTAAAGTTGAGACTCTTCATAAAAAACCTTTAACCAACTTTTTTCGAAACTCCGAAGCTGGGAATTATTACAATAAGTTATTATATCAAATATAAACGATTCTTTACCGAATAGTTTAAAGTCTTTGTTAATCTCATCATAAGGATGTTTTCCAAGCTGCATTTGTGTTGCGTGAGACCTTAGCCTTCCAAATATATGGTGGGAACTACCTACATAAACCTTATTAGAAAATACGTTTTTGATCCTGTAAATTCCAATTAGATCTTGATTGTGAATCCTTTGACTTTCTTTTCCAAGTTCCCAAATTTCGTCAAAAGATAACACTTTATCAGAAAATTTCAGCTCCCAAGATGTAAAACTTTTTCTTGTAGTTTTTAAACCCATTAATAATGCACCTTTTCTTTGATTATTCAAGAATATTCAAACATTCTTCCAATACTTTCGGATTATCAAGAATCACTAAATGAAGTTTTTTTCTTGCCCTCGTTACAATTTGAAAAAGCATTTTTGTTGGGTGGTAGTAAGGAGTTTTGCTATATCCTTTTGTAGATAAACTATGAGTGCTATCGTAATAAAAATGTTTATCTATAACAGCTACAACTTTATCGTATTCCTGCCCTACAACGTTATGGGCACTTTCGCTGTTAGGCTTAATATAATCATCATATGGATAGTAGTGATAGTTAGAAGGTGTAAAATTAATAACTTTCCATCCTTGGTCGCTTAAACTAGATAATTGTTTTTTAATGGGAGTAGACTTAGTAAAATAAGATAGTTCTACGTTAGGATACTTTTGCTTAATCTTGCTCTTATTTTCAAGATTAAATAAATTTTTTATAAAAGAAGCAATCTCCTTGTTGGTTCTGATTTTTTCCGTTAATTTAAAATGCTTAGTGTCTATACTCTCCTTTATATGCATTGGAATATTGTTTTGTATTTCCTGACTAGAAAGGGTTTGCATTGGATCAAAAGAAAATATGTACTTTGCATTAGTTTGTTCAGTTTTTTCTAGTAAAGTTTTAATCCCGTTTCTCCCTTCTTTTGGAACACGTTGAATCTCATCGAATATTATTAATTCGTAATCATTAAAGTTGTAAGGGGCATGACTCATACTCTGTATAATCTTCCAACCATAATCATTTTTAAGTTTTTTATGCCCATCATTTAGTGAACCACAATGGAGGATTAAGACATCTTTTTCTAAGGAGATATAATCTTTAGCAATGTCGTATATTAAGAGGGTTTTACCAGTTCCAGCATTCCCTTCCACCATCACATAAGAAGGGGAAAGGCCATTACTTAACTTAACAATGCTATTCTTAATACTTACCTGGTGTTCAGTTAAAAAATATTTACCTTCTAGAAAAGCATTAGTAGAGTTAAACGGAGACACTAGATAATTGGAAGGATCAAAAAGTAAATTGACATCCTGTATATCTACCGTTTTCTGTTCTATAAGATCTTCTAATAAAACTTCTATAGATACCTCCTCAAGGTTAAAGTCTTTACTTAGGAAATAAAGTTTTTCCTCACTGGATACAAATGTATAATGCTTTATTTTTTTCCCTAGAAACTCTAGATAGTAATTGTTTTTTTTAAGTTGGGCCAGAATTTTATCTTCTGAAGACTCACGTTTTAATTCTATATTTATAATATTATTATCTCCAAAACGAAGTAAATCAAATTCTTTTCCAATTTGATTTATGGTGTATCCAACGTAAAAATTACTGAGCATGTCTAAATCTTTATATTTTTTAATCATTAGTCTGATCATAATTTCCAAATCTTCAATTTCATCGGTTTTTATTTTAATCCCGAAGTGTTTTATATACGACTGAAAAACTGAAGAACTTAATTTACGGTGTGAACTAACAAGTGAAAAAATGTTTATTGGTCTCATACTGGTCTCTAACTCCTATATTATTCTGATTGATAACTTATTAAACATGTTATAGGAATAGGGTATTATTATCAATATGTGTAAATAATACAATTAACTTCCCTCAATCTTTTTCCTCCTTTCTGATGAGTTTGCAACATTCACCCACCTAACGCTTGATCTTAATCTATTAAAGGGAAAATACTGCATTTTCATTACAATTAATTTAAAATGGAATAACAAATATTTTTAGGAGGGTTTATTTGAGTAACGATTCTACCATTACACTTCAGTATCCCATTGAAAAAGAAGAATATTTTAAGCTATTTTTTCTAAGTCCTATGATTAGAAAACTAAAATATTTTGTTATTGTTGCCAACATATTAGTAGTGGTTATTTTATATTTTTTCTTTCAGTTTGTTAGTGCATTGCGTCGAAAAGAAGAAATGGTATTATTTGATTTATATTTAATTATCTTCTGTACTATTTCTTTTTTTATTTTATGCGCATATACACTCTACAAATATAAAAAGATAATCAATAAGCAAGGTGAAGAATCCTATGAAGAAAGATATAGTGGCGAT